>QHMQ01000159.1 GCA_003217835.1 Verrucomicrobiota bacterium | reverse complement strand
CGTCAACCTCATGTCGGACGAGCTTGCGGGATACCGCTTTATTCGTCCGGCCTGGCTCGCCCACGCAATCGCGCGCGGACTGGATTGGTTCGTTCCAATTTTCCCGGATCATATTACTGCCGTCTCTCCCGAGCTGAAGCAGTGGTTCGTCAAGCGCGGAACCGCCGAACGAAAAGTGGACATGGTCCCGGCGGGAATCGTGCCAGAAATGTTCGACAACGCAGATCCGGAAAAGTTCCGCCGCCGTCATCGATTCAATGGCCGTGCGATCGTGATGTATACTGGAGTGTTAAACGCGTTCCAGAGAATCGACTATCTGCTTCGCGCCTTCGCGGTGGTTTCAAGGCAACAGCCCGATGCTCTGCTGATGATGGTAAGTCCCCTGGTCTCCGAATCCCATCGAAGAGAACACAAAAAACTGGCCGATCAGCTCGGTATCTCTGATGCCATCATGTGGATCGCGCCCCATTCGCTTGACGATTTGCCGAGTTATCTCGCGCTTGCAAACGTGACAGTAATGTCGCGCCCGGAATGCCCGGGCCATCCGGTTAAGCTCTTAAACTACATGCTAGCGGGCAAGCCCATCGTTTGCTTTGAAGGCGCGGCCAAGGGCTTGCGCCACTTGCATGATGCATTCATCGTGCCGAATCACGATTGCGAAGCGTTCGGTAAGGGGATCATCACACTACTGAAGGATCGCGCGCTGGCGGCGAAACTAGGAGCGAATGCACGCACGACCGTCCTTGCCAATTTCGACTGGCGGCAGATATGCCTAAAGATAGAGTGTATCTACAAAAAACTTTTGAGCGTGCCACCAGAAATCCCACTTGCGCAAGCTGAACGCGCTGCGTCGGCGACGCCTGAATCCTGAGTCACTCGTCCCGTGGCTTCCCCAGTAGCACACAGTTTCGCCGGGTTCTGGACTTTCATGCTTCTAACAGCGCGTTTGAAGATGCGTTTTGTCACAGCCTGCCGCCAATATCTGCCGCAGCTCGTCTTGCTGGTATTGCTTGCGAACCTGGCTGACGTCGATTTTCTTATCGGCCTGGGCACGGAAGCAAACGCGAATGCCTTGCACCATGGCTTCACGCACAGCCTCGCAGCAGCCGTTTTTGTTGCGCTCGCTGTCAGCTGCGTGTGGCGGATAGCTGGCAGTTTTTGGCGAAGCGCGACTCTCTATTTTTTGTGCCATTCCTCTGCTTTGGCCGTCGGCGAAAGAATTCAGCTCGCCCTTGGTCCTGGTTGTGGGGGTTAGTCACAAAGACCTTCCCGCGCTATTCAGCATGAAAAATGCTTGGTCGAGCTTTTATGAACTGTTGACCTTCGGCGCAATCACGGTAGCTCTCCTGGCATTACGGCTACGACATGAACAACGTCGCACCATGTCCCACAACCGGGAAACGGCGTCGCGCACTGTCTGCAACTCGAATTCGATCCGATGAAACGTTCCCATCGGGTGGTCTTCCTGGTCGTCTGTTGCTTGCTTGGTCTGCTCGTGTTCGTGACCGTTCTTCACATGATCGGCACCGATACTGGAAAGGCTCGCCTGGTGCATGCGGCGTCGCCCGTGGAAACCGTTCCGGTGCGCAGACAGACGCTTGAAGAAGTCATCGGAGGCAGCGGCACGGTGGAGCAATTCAACACCGTCCTTCTTACCACACAGATTAGTGCTCGAGTCCTTGAGGTCCCTGTGAAGATTGGCGATATCGTCAAAAAAGGAGACCTTCTTGTCCGCTGGGACGATCGATTGATTCAGGCAACGCTCGAATCCAACCAGCAGTTTGTCGAAACGAGCAATATCAAAATCAAAAACGAAACGCGGCAAGTCGAGCGCTATACAGCCCTCGAAGAAAAGCATATGGGCACGCCCCTCGATTTGGAGAAAGCGGAGATTGCACTTGCTGATGCGCGCGAGGAGTTGGCCAAGGCAACTGTGGGACTCCGGCAGGCGGAGATCGCGCTTGAACACGTGCAGATGAGATCTCCCATTGATGGCATCGTGCTCGAGCGACTCGTAAATCCGGATGAGACGACACATAATGATCAGATTGTGATCAAACTGGGTGCGCTTGAAACTGTCCTGATGGCGGCGAAGGTTACGGAGGAAAAAATCTATTCCATGCAGTTGGGCCTTTCCGCCGAAATCAGTTTCCCCGCCTTTCCCGCAGAGACCTTTCAGGGCAAAGTCTTTAAAATAGATCCGAACATTGACCCGGTAACCCGGACCTTCACGAGCTACGTAGAAATTAACAATCCGGATTTTCGGTTGAAGCCAGGTCTATCGGGGTTCGCGCGTATCCATCGCACTGCCAAGGATGTGCCCGCCGTGCCCAGCGTTGCAATAATTAACCCGTCAGGCGACCGGGCCTCGGTGTTTGTTGTTGACAACAGCGGCCGCGCGAATCTTCGCAAGGTGGGTTTAGGGATCGTCGTAAATGCTATGACGGAAGTAACGGGTGGCTTAAAGGAGGGGGAAAAAGTCGTGACAGTTGGTCAACTATACCTACAAGAAAATGACAAAGTCCATTCCACATCGAAATCTAATATTACGAAATAGCCTGGCTGCTTCGCTAGCGGCCCTATTGCTAGTCCTGCCTCTTAGGTTACCGGCACAAAAAATAAGCACTCACAATCCGGACCTTCCCCGGCATCCGCTGACGCTTCAAGATTGCATCGCCATTGCATTGGGTGAAAGCCCAAAACTGGAAGCCACTCGCTTCGATTTGCTGGCAGCAGGTGAGGAGATTCGCGCCGCCCAGGCCTCGCTTTGGCCAAACCTGAAGGGATCAGCCACGGGGGAAGCATTCTCGGGCGAACAGACGGGCAAGTTTCGCATTGTCACGACGGTTCCAAGCGGAGGCGGAGTCAATGCGAACAGAAAGGTGGATCTCGCCGGGATAGGAATTGGTGGCCTTAAGTTGGAGTATCCGGTTTTTAAGGATGGGAGTATTTTCGGATTCAATGATGCACCGGCAGTCGAGATTAAGAGAGCGCAAAGGAATGCCCTCGCCTGGACGGCTCATCTTACTCGCGAGGAGGTCATCTATCGGGTCACCCAAGTCTTCGTCGACACCGTTTCAGCGCAGAACCGCGTGCAGCCCATCGAACGCAGAGTAGCGCTGTTGCAGCGATCTGTCGATATCCACAAAGAAGAACAAGAGAAGGGATTGCTCCTCCCGATCGATGTCAAGGTTGTCACAGAACAGCTCAATGACGCCCGATCTCTTTCGAAAATCATTCACGAGCAGGCCGTGGCAGGGTACTTAGGGCTGACCCGGCTCCTCGGCCTGCCGTCCTCGTCCCACATTCGCCTGAACAGCACACTTCCCGAGCCGCCTCCGCCGCCGGACGCGGCGCAGTTGTTTCGCACAATGCTTGCCCTGCATCCGTCGCTCCAGGTGCAACTCGCAAATATCGAGAAAGCAAAGCAGGATTACCGCCTGGAAACCTTTCGACTCTATCCCTCCGTGACTCTGCATGGGTCAGCGCTCTATGTCACCGATTTTGACAAAGATGCTCACGTCTTGATCGGTGGAATCACTGTCGACATTCCGATCTTTGACTTCGGGGCCCAACTCGACACTGTGCGCGCGCGCAGGGACACGTATAACGCGGAGCAAGCTAGCCTGGGCGCTGTTGGCAATGATCTGACCAGTGATCTCGTCAGAATTTACCAGGAAATCTATGCATTGAGCGAAAAAATTCTCACTCTACAGGGAGAGATCGGGAAACTCGACCGCGATCTGCGCGTAGCTCAATCTCAACAGCAGCAGGGCATCACGCCACCACTGACCGCGATTGATGCGGAGGTGGTACTTGTCGGCAAGCAGGACGAGCTGAACATAGTCCAGTCGAGGCGGCTCCTGCTTTACGCCAATCTACAGAAGGCGATGGGCGGCACGTGGAAGTGGATTCCATGAAGCAGTCGCAGCGGATTGTCAAAAACGCTTTTTTCGGAATCGGATCTTCTGTCATCGGTGGGGTCGTCTATTTGGCGACGATCCTAACCATTGCTCACGCGGTTAGCGTTACCGAATTTGGCAAATATTCCTTTGTTCTAGCCTTTGCCATGTTCGTCAGCAATATCGCCGATTCCGGCTTACCCCGCATGCTGATCCGGGAAATCTCCAAAGATCGGGAGCAACTTGTTCCGCTTGTCGGCGCGGGGGCCTCGCTCATCTGGGTGATATCGGGAGTAATGTGTCTGCTGGTTGCGGTTATTGTTCCGTTTCTGCATGTGGGGATGGACGTGAAAATATCCGTTCTCGGGATGAGTATCGCTACCATGGCAACGTTCCACGCCGCGGGATACAGCGCCGTGCTACGCGCCTTCGAAGATAACGAGCTAAACTATCTCGGTTTTGTTTTGCACAAGGTCCTTGTGCTAGGTTTGGTCTTCGTAATCGTAAAGCTTCATTTCGGATTGCTTGGCTTCGTTGCCGTCCATCTCGCGTCGAACGTGCTGCTCTGGAGTTTTTATCACGTCGTGGTGACGCGCCTTTATGCCCGCATTCCACTGCGCTTCGACGTCGCCCTCTGGAAATCTCTCCTTTCGGCGGCGCTGCCGATGGGCGCCGGCACGATGCTGCGACAGCTCGCGCTTCAGCTCGATATTCTTGTCCTTACCTGGATGACAAATCTCACGACTGTGGGACTGTTCAGCGGCCCATATAGAATCAGCATGGGTCTGCGCGTAATCCCGCAAACGCTGTCTCTGCCACTTTTCCCGCTTTA
>QHMQ01000158.1 GCA_003217835.1 Verrucomicrobiota bacterium | reverse complement strand
CCAGCGGAAGTCGTTTGCTTATCTACGAGCATCGCGAAACTGGCGACGTCTTTATCGTGCGCGACCCGCAATTGCGGTTGAGTGAGCTCGAACGCGTGCAGGACGAAGTGGCGACGCTGCTGCGCAGTAGCGCAGCAGCGAAATGACCAACGACGAAGCACGAAGGAATGACAAAATCCGAATGACGAAAAGAGATACTACGAACGTTTTTTCGTCATTCGGACATTCGGGCTTCCTTCGTCATTCGTCATTCGTGCTTCGTCATTTTTAGTTGGCCATCCGGCTGCACTCCGGTCGGTTTCGTGAGATAATTTCCGGATGGATACCGCGCTCCCCTGGTTCAATGACGCCTTTCCGCTCTACCTCGCTCCAATGGCTGGTGTGACGGACAAGGTTTTTCGGCAAATCTGCAAGCGTTACGGTGCAGACGTTCTCGTTACCGAATTCGTTTCTGCAGAAGGCGTCTTTCGACGCAACGAGCGTACCCACGAATACCTCGACTTCGACCATTGCGAGCGGCCGCTTGGGGTTCAGTTATTCGGTGCCGACGCCACTCACATGGCGGAGGCAGCGAAACAGGTAGTCGATTGGGTTGCCCCCGATTTCATCGACTTGAATTTCGGGTGTCCGGTAAACAAAGTGGTTGCAAAAAACGGTGGTTCCGCCCTGTTAAAAGATTGTCCGACTCTTACCAGCGTGGCCAAAGCAGTCGTGCAGGCTGTCGCTCCCTTGCCGGTCACGGCAAAAATTCGGATTGGTTGGGACGCGGATTCGATCAATGCCGTGCGCGTTGCCGAAATTCTGCAGGAATGTGGCATCGCCGCCCTGGCAGTGCATGGACGCACCCGCGCGCAAGGTTATTCCGGCGAAGCAGACTGGCGCGTTATTGGCGAAGTGGCCCAGACAGTCGCGATCCCGGTTATTGGCAATGGGGATCTGTTTTCTCCGCAGGAAGTCGCGCGCCGGCGCGCGGAAACGAAAATTGCTGGCGTCATGATCGGTCGCGCGGCCATGAGTGCGCCGTGGATTTTCGGGCAGATAAAACATTATCTCGCCACGGGCGAATTGTTGCCGCCCCCCGAGTTATCGGAGAGATGGGACGTGATCATCGAACATTGCCGGGCTCACGCCAAAAATTGGGGCGATGAAAAACAAGCCATCCGGTCAATGCGCGCCCGATTGATGGCGTATTCGAAAAATTTCCCGGCAGCGAAAGTATTGCGCGAGAAATTTCAACACGTCTCCACGCTCTCCGAGATCGAGGCCATTGCACATGATTACCTTGCTTCTGTAGAGTCGTTGGAATTGTCGAGCGTCATGTAGCCACGGCGCTCAGTCGCCGTGCTCACGAATTATGAGACCGCCCCGACAGAGCGGGGCGGCTACAGTAAACGCGCGCTACATTTTAATGACGACTCGGTTTCGCGCCCCAATTCGATCATTAGACCCGTATTTGGCACACAATCTTCTAACCACGAAGCGTGGAGATCGCAGCTTCCGAACAGCGCATTGGCAATCTCGATTCAGACAGACAGGCGGACATAGTAATCGCGGCTCGTTCAGAGCGGGATGATCTCGGCCCTAGCCCTGAAACAGGGAAGTGTCCGCGAAAAAACCGACGACCATTACCCGCTCGAAACATCGCTGCAGCGCTATGCGTGATTGCTGCCGCCCGAGTCTTCATCTTTTCCGCCGCTTTTCCGTTTTTCAACAATGTGGAGGAGCAAGACCATGCTGACATGGTAGTAAAATATGCTCACGGCTATCTATCCCGGGGGCTTACGCAATTTGGCGTCGAATCAGCGCGTTACTTCTCCCTCTATTATACACCTGAGTTTTTTCGAGGTCCGGAGCAATTTCCAGGGGGTAGATTTCCGCAGCCTGCTTGGATGTTGCCGGCAGAAGAGCAAGAGCGCCTTATCACGAAAAAGATTGAGTGGTGGCAACACCATCCAAACTCCGATGGGCGATTGTCCGGACTTGAAGGGCCCTGGCTGCTCTATTGGGTTCGGTTTCTTAACTCGTTTATCGTGGCCGGGATTGTTTGGACTGGGTTCGTCACCGCGCGACTGGTCTTCCCTGAGCAACCCATTTTCCACCTTGGAATGCCGCTGCTCCTGGCGTTATGGCCGCAGTCATCATTGTACTCCGTCCAGAGTGACGTCCTTTCTCCTTTATCCTTTGGCATCACTTTCTTTTGGCTTCTCAATCTCATTAGTTCTGAATCGCCCACGGCTCTCGCATCAATGGCCACTGGACTCGCGGCCGCGGCCACGTGTTTAATCAAAGCAACTAACCTTCCACTGCTCGCGCTTGTGGCTGCGTTTGTTGCCATTTGGAGTTGGCAACTACTGCGCGCCCGCAAGGGATGGACCGCCTGGGTTGCGCCGATATCTATGGCGCTTTGCGTAGCGTTACCCGTCGCCATTTGGTCAGCATGGAATTACCACACGTGCAATGACCTGACCGGTGCCGCTACAAAGCTCAAGTTACTGGGCTGGACGCGCAAACCGCTGTCGGAGTGGTGGTCGCATCCGCTTCTTACCGTCGGTGGCTTCAAAGTTTTTTGGTCGACATTGCTAGCCACTTTTTGGCGGGGCGAGTTCGTGTTGTACGCTAAACGTCTGAGCTTATCCGCGGCAGATCTGTTCTACTGGCTCTCATCTGCAGCGGTGATAGCAGTGGCGGCGGTCAACCTTGTGCGGCGCAGGGCGATTCGAGACTTTCAGTGGCGCGCAGTCTTGTTGGCGTTTTCAAGTTTCGTTATTTTCGTGCTGTATCTTGGCATCCTATCAATGGCCTTTGACTTCGGAAACTGTCCCTACCCCTCGCGCGCTCACCCCTATTTTACGTCTGGGAGATTAATGAGCGCTGCCATGGTCCCCTTCGCGATGCTATATGTTTATGCTTTGGAGTCATTACTGCGGCCATTGAACAAGCAGTGGCCACAATTCCTTATACTCGGTAGCAGCGCTCTGGCGATAACGGTCTCTGAGTTAATCGTAACCTGGCCGGTATTCGCCAGTCAGTACAATTTTTTTCACTTACTTGCACGCGTCGCTGGAGCTCCGCCCTGCATTTGATCTCGCCAGGGCCACTGATTAGGCTTGTTCGTGAAAAACGCTGCACCATCCGCCTCACCCATCAATTACAAGATTGGAAATGAACGCCTCATCAAGGTGACCGAGAGCGCGTCGCTCAAGTTGACTTCGCTCTTGGAGAAACAAGGCAGGCCCAACGGCGCGTTGCGCGTGGCGGTAATCGGCGGTGGTTGCTCCGGGTTGCAGTACAAAATGGATCTGGTCGATGGCCCGGCCAACCGCGACATCCTTGTCCAAACATCGAACGTCCGCGTGGTGGTCGATCCCAAGAGCGCGCTGTTCGTCAGCGGGTCAGTCCTCGATTTCAGCGACGACCTGCAAAAGGGCGGTTTTAAAGTTACGAATCCCAATGCCGTCGCGCATTGCTCCTGCGGGGAAAGCTTTGCCGCCTGATAAGCTTCCGGCCGACATCGATGATGCCGTTGTCGCCTTGCAGGCATTGCTGTCTGCCGCGGCAAGCGGGAACGCTTGCCCTACAGAAGAAATGGGTTCGTCAATGGCACAGATGTTCATTTGAACTTGCGCTGGACCCAATGCATTGCATCATTTCCTTTAGATGCTGACCGATCGCCAACGAAGTGTGCTTGATTTTATTCAGAGCGAGCAACGTGAGAAAGGTATCACCCCCAGCACGCGCGAAATCCAAAATCATTTTGGCTTCGCCAGCCAAACTTCGGTTATGCAATACATTTCCACCCTCGCGCGCAAAGGATTTCTCGATCGCCACGCCCGCAAAGCGCGTGCTCTTGTCACCCCGGTGCAAAAAGTCCGAATCACCGATATACCGATTTACGGACAAATCCCGGCCGGCATGGCAACATTGACCGAGCAAACTGTGTTGGGCCACGTTTCGCTCGATGCTCGTTCGGCTAATGCCTCCAGGAATGCGCGGATGTTTGCGCTCAAAGTGCGGGGCGATTCGATGGTGAATGCCCATATTCTCGATAGCGACATCGTGATTCTGGACGATCGCAGGGAAGCACGAAATGGCGACATCGTGGCGGCCCTGATCGATGGCGAGACGACGCTGAAACGTTTTGTCATTGAACACGGACGGCCTTACTTGCGAGCGGAAAACCCGCGGTATCCCGACCAGCGCCCGGCCCATGATCTGCGGATTCAAGGCGTGATGGTGTCGCTGATTCGGCGGCAGCCCAACGGCGGGACAAGACAGCAGGCAGTTTCATCGGCTAAACACGGCAAAGGACGCTAAATGGAACACGGGCCTCTCGCCTGTACGCCAGCGGGTTTCTAACCCGCTGACTCAGTAAACCCACGCAGCAGCAGCGGAGTAAAACTCCGCTGGGCGCACAGACTGGAAAGTCTGTGTTCTTTATAATGTTCGTTTGAACATATTATCGCTTTGTGCCATTCTTAGGAATGGCCGCGAGCCGGCAGATTATCGATCTCCGCAATCTTTTGGCGGAACGCTTTCAGCATCCGCCCGCCGTTGTTGGCGGACAAATCAGCATTCCTCTTCTTGAGCGAGCGACCGATGGCGGTCTCCGTAAAGGCGCCATCACTGAAATCATCTGCCCAAATACGAGCGCGGGCTCGGCCTTGCTTATTCACTGCTTGCTGCAAATCGCACAACGCGATCGCTTTTTTCTTGCCCTCATCGATGGTCGCGATTCGTTCGATGTCCAATCTGTCGCCACCGGTACCTTGCAACATTTGCTTTGGGTCCGTTGCGAGAAAGCAACCGAAGCGATCAAGGCGGCCGATTTTCTTTTGCGTGACGGAAATTTCCCACTCGTCATCCTCGATCTCGTTTTGAATCCGGCGGAAGAATTACGCCGCATTCCAGCGACGAGCTGGTATCGCTTGCAACGATTGGTCGAGCCAGCGCCGACTGCGTTTGTGGTAATGAGCCGCCACAACATGGTGGCGAGCGCGCGCACTAAAATCGTGCTGGAGAACCGATGGACGCTTCCCGATTTATCCCGGGACAATCCGAGCGCGCAATTGCACTTCGAAGTCCGACGCGCAAAACCAATCTCCTCGGTCTTGGGATAAAATGTTCGCCACCATTCTGCTGCCGAATTTTTATTTGCAGGCGATCGCACGTCATCAACCCAAACTGCGCGCGCAACCGCTGGCTGTCCTCGACGCTACCGCCACGAAAGCGGTGATTCTGCAATTAAATGAAGCTGCAGAAACTGAAGGCGTTCGTGCCGGCATGGCCCCCAGCCAGGCCCTGGCCCGTTGCCTTCACTTGGTGATCAAAGCGCGGGCGCGCGATTGCGAGCAACAACTCAGCGACATTTTGCTGCATCACGCCTTCATGCTTTCGCCATTTGTGGAAGCGACCGCTCCCGGTGTCTGCACCGTGCAATTCATGCAACCGAATCGTCTCACTGAGAAACTACAAAACGTCATTCATTTACTGGCACGCTGCGATCTGGTGGCCCGGGCTGGCATCGCCGAAAACGCAGACGCAAGTTTTCTCGCTGCGCACCGTGCTGAGCCGGTGCTCGAGATTAAAGAAGCAAAGAAATTTCTCGCGCCACT
>QHMQ01000157.1 GCA_003217835.1 Verrucomicrobiota bacterium | reverse complement strand
CCGAGAACAGGAAGTTGTCCGACTTGTCTGTGAAGGGCGGAGTAATCAGGAGATCGCTAATGACGCCGGGTTGAGTTTGCCGACGGTGAAAAAGCACGTTCACGCAATTTTCCGCAAACTCGAAGTCACCAGCCGCAGCCGGCTGATGGCGCTGATGCGCTGAAGCATCGCGGAAAAGGAATTGATCACGCGTTCTGACAAGTCAGCAAAAGTAACAACATTGTAACCTTTCCGATCCGACGCGAAGCGCAGATCGCTGCGATTCTTGGGGTATGAGAACAATTCGCGCTTCGATTAAAACTGTCCTGCTAGTGCTAACGGCCATGTCCTTCACCGCCGCGTTCGCGCGGGCCGACACCTACAGCTCGACAAATCTTCAATCGGACCTTCCGGGAGTGGCGGCCCATGTCGATCCGAACCTGGTAAACCCATGGGGTATGGCGGCAAACTCCACCGGTTCGGTGATTTGGGTGAGCGACAACGGCACGGGAGTTTCAACCCTTTACCAGCAAGACGGCACGCCAGCACCGACTGCGGCGAATCCGCTGGTGGTGACGATTCCGACGAGCGCGAGGAATAAAGTGCACGGGAATCCGACTGGAATCGTGCGCAACAGCACGGGAGGTTTCCAGGTCACGCTCAATGGAAATTCCCTGCCTGCCGTATTCATCTTCGTCAGCGAAGACGGGTCCATCTCTGGATGGAACCCGAACCTCGATCAGACGCACGCCATCATCGCCGTCGATAACGGCACGAACCTGGGAAGCAACCGCGCCATTTATAAAGGTGCAACGCTAGGCGTTGCCAATGGCCATAATTTTCTGTATGTGACAAATTTCCACACCGGTCGCGTCGAGACGTACAATAAGAATTTTCAACGAGTTAAGCCACACGGTTTTGTCGATGGGACTCTCCCAGCCGGTTACGCGCCGTTCGGCATCCGCAACATCAATGGTCAGATTTATGTGACCTACGCTCTCCAGGACTCTAAAGGGGAAGATGATGTCGCTGGGCCAGGCAACGGCTTTGTGAATGTATTCGACACCAGCGGCAATTTCGTCCAGCGCTTGGTTTCAAATGGCAATCTCAACGCACCGTGGGGACTCGCCCTGGTCGACGGTGAACTCTGGATCGGCAATTTTGGCGACGGGACGATCAATAACTACGATCCGGCGACTGGCACTTTTCTGGAAACGATTAGTAGGGCCAATGGCGACCCAGTTCAGTTTGATGGTTTGTGGGATCTTCTTCCGCTCGGCACCGGCGTTTATTTCACTGCTGGAATCGCCGACGAAGCGCACGGTCTCTTCGGCCTCATCACGGAAGATTGAATCTGCAAGGTTGTAGCCGTGCGTGTTACGACGGTCCGACAGTTACCGGATCGCCGTGTGTCGCGCGTGTCCCCTGACCGCCTTCGCACGGCTACGGCGTGGCAAGCTGAGCGAGGGCGGCTACAACAAAAAAGCGCGGCCATCACTGGAATTCGATTGGAATCCTGACCTTCGAAACTACCCCAGGTTTGAATCGCCATTGTCGGAACGCGCTGATGGCGGCGTTATCCAGTCGCGGGTCTCCAGTGCTTTGCGCCATTGAAGCTTCAGTTACGCTCCCGCTTCTTGGATCAACGGACACCACGCAAACTCCGCTACCTATAATGCGCTGTGAACGTGCCGCGCTCGGATAATCGGGGCGCGGCGCGTAAATGGCCAGGGCTTTCGCTGAGGAAATCGACATCGTGGCGGGACGATCGGCGACCTGCGGCGGCGTCACCGGCGCAGTTTTGAGGCGCTTCGGTCGTCGCGGTGGAGGCGTTGTTTCTTCGACATGCTCCGCTTTAATTTCTAGCGACGGCGGAGAAGGCGAGATAGGTTGCTTTTCGGGTGTCGATGCAGCACCTGGCCTTTCTGAAGGTTTTGCTGCCGCCCCTGGTTCTTCGATCCGCTTTTGCAAGGAATCGATCTCCTTCTGCTTCTCCTCTAACCTTGTCTGCAGTTCCGTTTTCTCTTTTTGCAATTGCGCGAGTTCTGCTCCGACCTTGGCGGCCTTGTTTTCTGCCTCTGCGATTTTCGCTTCTTCGCCCGCGACAGCCATTTCGCGGGTCTTGAGCTCCGTTTCCTGAGTCACGCGGCGATGTTCAGCCCCATCCCGGGCCGCATTCGCTTTCGCCACATCTGCCCGCAGCGCATCCACCCTGTAACTACTGTGCAGGCCGAAAATTGCCGCGATCATCAGGAATAGAAAGGAAAGCACCAAGATGATTCTCGGTGTGACGGCAGAGGTTCTGGATCCCAGATGCAACATACGCCTACTTTGAAATTAGAGACGGAAGAGCGATTCGCAACGCGGAAACCGACCTAGTCGCACTAAACAATCTACTAGATGTAAGCGATAGTTGGCTTCGGTAATTGTTTAACGGGGCGGGCTGCGCGGCAATTCCACTTCTTTATGTTCGATTTGTACAGCGTACTTGTCTGGTTTGATTCGCGCTCCGAATTCTGTTGCGTAAACCTGCGTGAACTCGGCGCCGAAGAGTAAAATCTGCGACGAATAATAAGCCCAGAGAAGCAGGGTAACTAGGGAGCTGGCGGCACCATAAGCT
>QHMQ01000156.1 GCA_003217835.1 Verrucomicrobiota bacterium | reverse complement strand
CGCGTGCCGCGGAAACAGCGCCGCGTTTTCACGCGAACGGATTCAACGGCGCTATCTCGATTCACGGCGCGCGTGAACACAATTTGAAAAATATCCACGTGAAAATCCCGCGCGACCAGATGGTTGTGATCACAGGGTTAAGCGGCTCGGGAAAATCAACGCTCGCCTTTGACATTCTCTTTGCGGAAGGACAGCGGCGATTTCTCGATAGCATGTCGCCGTATGCGCGCCAGTTTGTCGAGCAACTCGAAAAACCCGATGTGGATCTTGTCGAAGGCCTCCCGCCAAGTGTCGCGATCGAGCAACGAGTCACGCGTGGCGGCGGCAAATCCACGGTCGCAACCGTGACTGAAGTTTATCATTTTTTGCGGCTCTTGTTTGCCAAAACTGGAATGCAATTTTGCCCGGATTGCGATTTACCCGTTCAAAAGCAGAGCGTCTCCGCCATTGTGAAGCAGGTAGAAGCAGCCGCCAAGCGCGGCGTGCTTAAAGTGCTCGCGCCGCTCGTCAAGGCCCGTAAAGGTTTTCATACGGATGTGGCGCACTGGGCTGAGCGTCAGGGGTTCGATACCCTTTATGTTGATGGAAAGTTGACCCCGGTTTCGCACTTTCGGAAGCTCGAGCGCTTCAAGGAGCACACGATCGACGTTGTCGTCGGCGCAATTGACGCGAAGCGCATTTTGAAAGCGCGCAACCTGACTCACCGCGCGATCAGGGTCGGTCGGGGTACAGCGCACCTGCTCGATGCAAAGAATCGCCTGACGGTCATGAGCACGGAGATGAGCTGCCCCGGCTGCGGCCGCGCCTTTGAAGAGCTTGATCCGCGTTTGTTTTCTTTTAATTCACCGCATGGCGCCTGCGAGGAATGCGGCGGGTTCGGCGAAATTTGGAACCGCGATCTGCAAACGGGCGCGGAAGATAATGGCGATTCTGCTCTTGAGAACGAACTTGCCGCCGAACGTGAATCTGAATGGATAGACCAAGCTGAAGCGCACGAATGTCCGAGCTGTCACGGCTCGCGTCTGAACGCAGTCGCGTGTCACGTGCGGGTGCAAGGTTTTGCGATAGACGATTTCACCGCCTTTTCCGCGAGCGAGGCGCGCAAGGTCGTCGCTAAACTTCGGTTTCGCGGCACGCACAAAACAATCGCGGCGGAATTGCTTCCCGAAATCCAACAGCGGTTGAAGTTCATGGAAAACGTCGGGCTTGGTTATCTCGCGCTTGGCCGTTCGGCCAAAACGTTGAGCGGCGGCGAATCGCAGCGGATCCGGCTCGCCGCCCAACTGGGCTCCAATCTGCGTGGCGTGCTTTACGTGCTTGATGAACCAACGATTGGTTTGCATCCGCGCGATAACTTGCGTCTGCTCGATACGCTTACCGCGCTGCGCGAAAAAGGAAATTCGCTCGTGATCGTGGAGCACGACGAGGAAACGATGCGGCGTGCCGACCATATTGTCGATCTTGGCCCGCGCGCCGGCGTGCATGGAGGCGAAGTCGTCGCACAAGGGACGCTGCGCGACATTGAACAAGCGCCAGATTCTGAGACAGGACGTTGTTTAAAATCGCCAATTTGCCACCCCACTCGAAAATCGCGACGCTCGCTGCGAAGCGTTGAAGATTGGATCGAGATCCGCGGCGCACGAGTAAACAATTTGAAAGATATCGATGCCCGATTTCCGGTTGGACGACTCTCGGTGATCACGGGAATTTCCGGCTCTGGAAAATCGACGTTGATGCATGAAGTGCTGTTGCCTGGAGTGCGCGAACGACTGAACAAAAAACGAGCAAGCGGCGACGGCGAACTATTCAAGCTCGTGAGCGGCGCAACCGAAATCGAAGCGGTTTATGAAGTCGATCAGTCGCCCATCGGCAAAACCTCGCGGTCGACACCGGGCACTTACATCAAAGTGTTCGATGAAATTCGCAATCTCTATGCGCAACTGCCGGTTTCGCGCGTGCGCGGCTATTCAGCGAGCCGATTTTCATTCAACGCCGAAGGCGGCCGCTGTGAAACTTGCAAAGGACAGGGGACGATCAAACTGGAGATGAATTTTCTGCCGAGCAGTTATGTGCCTTGCGAAGAGTGCGATGGTCGTCGTTACAACCCGCAAACGCTGGAAGTCTTCTACAACGAAAAGAGCATCGGCGATGTCATGGAGATGACCATCGAGGAAGCCGCCGAATTCTTTTCCGCTCATCCGAAGATCGCGCGTGCGCTTTCGTTGCTGGTTGATACTGGCCTTGGGTATCTCAAACTTGGTCAGCCAAGTCCGACCTTGAGCGGAGGCGAAGCGCAACGGCTCAAACTCGTGACCCAATTAAAACGCGGCGTAAATCGCGCGGCGAACGAGCGGATTCGCAAGATGCGCAAGCCAAGGTCGACATTGTATCTGTTGGAGGAACCAACCATCGGATTGCACATGGCCGACGTTGCCCTGCTGCTCAACGTGCTGCACCGGCTCGTGGACGAAGGAAACACTGTCATCGTGATCGAACACAATCTCAGCGTCATCGCTGAAGCAGATTACATTCTCGATCTTGGGCCGGAAGCCGGTGCGGAGGGTGGCGAGGTGGTTGCCTTCGGAACGCCGGAAGAAGTTGCGCAAAATCGAATCAGTCGCACCGCTCCATTTTTGCGGGATGTACTAAAAACATCCGCCTAACGAAAACGCGGCTGCTAGCCGCTTCGCTGCCCGCCACGCCGGAGTGCCGCGAAGGCGGGTGCGTGGCGTTGCGTCGCTCGCAGACGACGGCTACAGGAGGTGCGTTTTTATTGCCGCCGCCGAAAAGCTCGCGCACAATCGGCAGACAAATGCTTGCGTATTATCTGCACGATCTCGATCCGATTATTTTTCGGATTTACGATAACGTCGGTCCGCGTTGGTACGGCCTGGCTTATGTCCTGGCATTTATCTCCAGCTTTGTCCTTTTCCTCTGGCTGGCGAAACGCGGATATGCCGATCTGCCAGTGGAGCGAGTGGGAGATTTTATTACCGGCGCCGCGCTTTTCGGCGTCATCGTCGGTGGGCGGCTCGGTTACGTCCTCCTCTACAATCCGGAAATGCTGCGCGCGCCATTGTCGATCTTGCGGGTGTGGGAAGGCGGCATGTCGAGCCACGGCGGGATGATTGGACTGTTACTCTTCACGCTTTACTACGCGCATCGGCATAAAGTTTCGTGGAGGAATCTTGGCGACAACCTCGGCGTAACAGCGCCGGTTGGTTTGTTCTTTGGCCGCTGCGCGAATTTCATTAACGGCGAGCTTTACGGTCGCGTTACCCACGGTCCATGGGCGATACAGTTTCCAAAAGAATTGCTCGATCACCCGACAGAAGCGAACCGCGCAATTGCGTCGTGCAGTCAGATTGATCCATCGCTCAGTACGCCGGAAGCGATTGTCGCCGCTGTCCATCGACAGCCGCAAGTCGCAGCGACGTTGCGCTCGTGGCATTGTTTTGTTTGCGATTTTGTGGTTCGTGCGCACCCGCTCGCGACAGCCGAACGGAATGCTGACGGGACTTTTCTTTATCTGCTACGCGATTTTTCGGATCGTGATCGAATATTTTCGGGAACCAGATGCAACTTTGATTGGTCCTTTCACACACGGCCAATTCTTTTCATTCTTTTTAATTGTGATTGGGGCTGGATTCATCGTCGCGGCAAAAATTCGGCCAACATATCCGAAAAAGCTTAATTAGGCGCACGAAACAGTTCGCTTTCTGCGAAATTGCGGTATTACTTACGCAGGTGACGCGGCCATGCTCATT
>QHMQ01000103.1 GCA_003217835.1 Verrucomicrobiota bacterium | reverse complement strand
TATATTATTCGATGAGAAAATCGCCGGCTCCTTTCATCTGACTCCGGGACAAGCATACGAAGAAGCGGACAATGGGAATCGGAGCCAGGTTCACTGGGATATGGTAAGCATCCAGCGCCCAGAATACGGCGGTGGAGAAATCTATTTCGACGGCAAATTGATTCGACGAGACGGAGAATTTCTTCCGAAGCTGCTGCAATCACTCAATCGCGGCCATTTCGTTAAGCGGCGCTGAGATCGGTACCCACCTGCGTCGGACAGCGGCCCCGGGGCCAAAAGGCACCGACGTCAAGGGCGCCAAGCGCTTTTGCGATCGCTCTTACGATTGTTGCGGCGCGGTGTCAACGGCATCGAGCTCCAGTATTTCGCTATCGCCGCTGCCGGTAAGTCGCACGTTCGCAATATCAAAGACGGGCGCTTCTTCGATGGCACTCGGATCAGCGGCAGCCAACTGCACGGAAACGTGCCTGGCAGTCGAATTGAGAACGACCCCCGTTATTTCAAAGCACGATGAAAATTCCACCTTTGCCATTTGGAAGTCTGCGGTAACCTGCACATGGGCCTGTCCTTGCTCCGACGGAGCAAGCTGGATGGCGGCGGCGGCAGCGTCTGAACTCGAAACCGGCTGCAAGGCTGTAACCTCGAATGAAGGCGAAGCGATGGCGACTGGTTGCTGCACTGATTGCTGCCGCTGATGCGGCGATTTGATAAGCCGAACTGTTCCGAGACCAGAGCCTGTAGGCTCAATTTTCGCGATTTCGAATGTCACCTGCGGCTGAATCTCGGGTTGCGGACGTTCCGATGGGGCAAGGCGCATCGTTACGATTTTTGACGCGGGCCGCACTTGCAAGGCACGCACCTTGAAAGTCGGCGTCAGTTGTACGGAGACGATCTCGAAGGAGAAAGTCAGCTGCACGGCTGTGTGTGCGGCAGGAGCAAAACGAGGCGTGTTCGCGGCGGCTGGGACTTCGGTCGGTTCAGGCATAGTTTCAAGGGCAGTTGGTTGCGGCAATACGGACTCGGAGGAAAGGGCATTTGGGAAATTAGATACAGCCTCATCAATCGTTTCAGCCTCGGAAGATTGCATCGCAGAAGCGGCCAGTCGGGAGGGAACAGCCCGCTCTTTTTCGATAGGTTCGACTTCGGGCTCTACCTTAGGTTCAAATTCAAGCTCCTTTGCTGACCCTACGGCGGACATTGCCACTTCCTCAGCGACCACAGGAGTTTCAACTGGCTCTTCTGCTGGCGGTGGCACTTGAGGAATCGGCTGCCCTTGTGCGATCGGCTCGATCTCAGGGGCTACTACTGGCTCCATAACTGGCGCTGTAGCTGCCTCAGCAACCACCGGAATTTCAGTTGGCTCTTCCGCTGGCATGGCGGACGTCGTCTTTAACTCAGTAATGGCTGGAACTTCAGCGAGCTCTGGCGCTTTCCGGACACCCGGCAATGAGATCTCGGCGGTTTGTTCGACAATTGGACTCACTGAGGACTCAAAGATTGGCTTGGCAATCGGAGGCAATTCGCGATCCTGCTCCATCTTGTGATAAGCTGGAGCTCCTGAGTCTTCTCCCACATCCGCTAATCGGCCAAGAGCACCGCTCGATTTGATTGATGGCAACGCGCTGCTCCGCGACGAAGGTTTCGACGCCGTCAATCGCAGCGAAACTTGGCGCGGTCCACCGAAAAAACCATTGCTTAGCGCAATCGCCTTTTCCGCCGGAGCAATCCTTGGCTCGAAAGAGTGCGATCTTGTAACAGATCGGGCCCGCCGGTAACCCGAGATATTGAACGGATAGCGGCGAAGCTCGGGCACAACCACCCAAGCCAAAAGAAAGATGCCAGCTAACAGCAACCCACCGACAAACAACGTTCGCCGACTCACCATCTCCCTAACACGGGGCTGAGAAGTCTCAGGGAGCCCACCCCGAGCAACCGTGGTGGGCGCCGTGGCAACGACAGGCGGGCCGGCTTTTGTTTGGCCGAGACCCGGCTGTTCATTTTGTCCTGAGGGAGCAGATGAAGCATTTACAGCCCCAGAGGGCGAAGCTCCCGCCGCCGTGGATTCTGCAGTAGAGGAGGATCCCGAAACCGGAGTTGCACGCACTTCTTCTCGCTTACCGCTTGTTCCCACCGCAGCCGATTCATTTGGGGCTGGAACGGCAGGAGGTTCAGTTCTTGCTCCCGGACTTGTGGCTTCCATCCCAGGAATCCGTGGGTTCGCCGCTGGGGCCGAAGAAGCAAGAGATTCGTCCCTTGACCTTTCTGCCTGTTTGTTTGCGGCAACAGTAGTGTCAGGGATAGGACTCGGCTCAATTGCGGGGCTTCCCTCGGTTTGTGATGCAATGACACTGCCAGTGTCAAATGCAGCTGCGGGCGCCGCCGCCATTTCTGGACTCTGCATCCAGCCAACGTCATAAAAAGTGTCCGCAAAAACACTATTGAGCGCTGGCGAATAAATCTTTTTCGCTGATGCGGTCCAGTCGGCCGCCTTTTCTGGATTACTGTGTTTGAATTCCCATGCGGCCTGAGCATAATAAAGAGCCGGGGTATCTCCCGTAAACTGGAACTGCTCCATAAGGGCCTGGGCCCGACTCTCTTTGCCTTCGAGCAAAAGCGTCATGTAAATCTTAAATTTGATGAGCTGTGCTGCCTGATTCTTGTCTCCACCAGGAGTCTGTTTAAACAGTGTTTCGAAACGCTCCCGTGCTTTGGCGTAGTCTTTTTTCTTAAATGGAATTTGCGCGAGATTGTATTGCGCCTCGCGGAATTTCGGATCGAGTTTGGCCGCCCGTTTGAAGGCGGCTTCGGCTTCATCAAATTGCTTCTGCTCCATCAAGATCTCACCGCGCAAATTGAGAGTCGTCGGCTGATTCGGATCCGCCTGATCGGCTTCGTCGACTAGTTTGCCAGCAGTCCCGAAGTCGCGCTGCCTTAGCGCCTGCTGCGCTTGCTCGAATTTTGAATGCGCTACGGCCTTTGTTTTTTCCGAGCGCTCGGCAGCGGTCATTAAGGGCAGGGAGGCCCGGGCCTGGCCAGCTGGCTTTTCAAGCCAGCCGACTTCGTACAGTGATTCTGCAAAGAGTTTGTTCAGTTGCGGCGAAAAATTCTTCTCCGCTACAGCCACCCAATCCTTTGCTTCTTTTTCATTCTTGTGTTGGAGCGCGACAGCCGCTTTTACATAATCTACCGCCGGCGTATCGGGCGAAAGCTCCAACTTGGCCAGAATGGAATCAACCATGTTCTCCTTTCCTTCGAGCAGGTAAGTCAGGAGAACCTTGTATTGAATGAGCTGCGACGCTTCACTCGCCAGATCAGACTGGCCGCCCGAGAGGAGATGCTCAAAGCGCTTGCGCGCTTCCGCCCAGTCTTTTTTGAGAAACGGAATTTCCGCCAGGTTGAAGCGCGCATTCCAGAACTTAGGATCGATCCGAGCCGCCTCGAGCAGGGCTGCTTCCGCTTTGTCGTAGCTGCCTTGCCGCATCAGGATTACGCCGCGCAAATTTTGAGATGGTGCGAGTTCGGGCTGGCGGGCATCAATCGCGTCGAGTTCCTTTAACGCTTGCGGAAAATTGTTCGCGTCGAACTCACGGAACGCCTTATTGTACATCTCTTCCAGCTCCGATTTCGTGGGTGCGACGTTGTCTGCTGCAAACGAACTGAGCGCCAGCGCTGCAACGGCAGTGATTTTCCAAATTCTCATGTGGGTAAAGATAGAAGTTTTCCTCATTTGCGATGACAAGTCCAAATTTCCAATCA
>QHMQ01000102.1:3911-7595 GCA_003217835.1 Verrucomicrobiota bacterium | reverse complement strand
CACTTGATTGATGATTTCTGGCGGATTTTGCGAAGCGCTTCCGGTGCTCGAATCGATTCGACTGGCGGTGAGAACATTGGCGGTTTGACCAGTTTGACCAGTTTGATCAGTTTGACTGTTTAGCGTCACTGTTAGCACGCCGCGATCGACGCCCCCTTCTTGCGTAAAATTCGTGACCTTAAGAAAGTGATTGTCGGGGATTGTGATCGTAAGCGGCGAACTCGTAATGATGCGGCTTTTGAATTCCCCGGCAAAGACAAAGCTTGCGGCACCCAATAGAACACAAGCAACCAAAAATCGCCCAAAGAAGATTTCCATAGTTCAGGGTAAAGCGTAATCAACGCGTCGGCCAGTTGGAATTGGCGTTTGCCGACACTCCGAGCGTAAAATCGCAGCTTCCTCTCCCCGCCGGGCGCGTGTCCAAAAGGACGCCGCATTTGAAAACCACGGCGCTCGAATTTGAGGGAGTGTAGAGACGACCTAGAAAACTCGACCGCCGCCACCGCAAATAGCGCTAGCTGCTTTACACTCAAAGCGGGAGCTGAGTGAATAAATGGAGCGAGTGGGTCGAGCGACTTGCACGGGTCCGAGCCGGACAGGCTTAGCCGCGCGGGTAGCGGAGAGTAAAGCGGGAGCTGAGTGAATGAATGGAGCGAGTGGGTCGAGCGACATGCACGGTAATGCCGCGCGGGTAGCGGAGAGTGAGACGGGAGCCGAACGAATGAAACTGCTTGGAACCGGCGGAGGAAGGGCGAGTGTTGAGCCTTATGGGACACAGCCAAGGTAGAGATAACGTTAAGAAACGCGCGGCACGCCGGAAAAAGACGGAGCGCCTCGCCCTCGCCAAGAACAAGAAGAAGGCGGCGAAATAACGAGCGAAGCGGGCAGAAGTAGTGCTCGCTAGAATTACCCAAATCTAGTTCATTCGTCTCAGATGCCGTGGACAAAAGCTAGGAAGCGAGGAAATCCGCTCCGCAAAACGGAGGGCGAATGGGAATGGCAAAAGAAATATCGGATCTGGGACGCTAACCGGAAAATCTTTCTTTATCCGGAGAACTGGGTCGAACCGGAGCTGCGCTTGCCGACCCGATTTCGGGAATCCTTGCGCGAGGTGATGGCATTCATTTGCCCAAATCGCGGTGCGGAGAAAAACCACAAGCGCACTCGCAGGCCGGCGCAGCGGAAAGGCGTTTGCCTCCTGGTGACTGGCAAAAACCGGATCGGCGCGCTCGTCGCCGCCCAAACTCTGGCCCACGATCTCGGAAAAAACCTATACCGGGTCGATTTGGGCGCCGTCGTCTCTAAATATATTGGCGAGACGGAGAAGAATCTGAGGCGCGTCTTCGATGCGGCGAACAGCAGTGGTGCAATCCTCTTTTTCGATGAAGCGGATGCCCTCTTTGGCAAACGCACCGAGGTGAAGGATAGCCACGACCGTTACGCCAACATCGAGCTTAATTATCTTTTGCAGAGAATTGAGGACTACGCCGGCCTCGCGATCCTCACCACCGGCAATCGTAATAAGATCGACAACGCGTTCTCGCGACGGTTTCATTTCGTTATCTGCGTCCCTCAACGAAGAAAAGCGTGCCGGAAAGAATCTTCTGCTCGTTAGGCGCGTGCGCGCGAGTTCTTGACCCAAAATGAGGGGCAACATCGATACCCGAGAATTTTCCATCAACGATTACGACGCGGCGGTTGCGCTATGGCAGCGGGTCGAAGGTCTCGAGATCGCCGAGGGTGATGACAAACAAAGCGTTGCTCAATTTCTCGCGCGCAACCCGGGGCTAAGCCGAGTGGCGATCGATGGGTCGAGGACTGTTGGCGTCGCGTTATGCGGTCACGATGGACGCCGTGGGCACATTTATCATCTGGCGGTTGATCCTGCTTATCAGAGACGCGGACTCGGTAAGCGTCTGCTGGATGAATGCCTCGAGAGTCTGCGCCGGACCGGAGTCAAGCGCGTAATTATCATGGTGGCCGACGATAATCCGCGCGGTCGTAGCTTCTGGCGTCGATGCGGTTGGGAGGAGATCACCGGCGCCATTACGATGGGAATTGATCTTTAGCGAAAGAAAACGGGTCGCGTCTGAACATTTGAAATTATTCGCGAGCAGGTCGCTATAGCGCAGCCGACACGGCTGCCGCTACATCTCTTCTCGGTGGAAGAGCGCGCTTGCATTGACGGCAGTTTCAGTGAACGTAATTCCTTCGCGTCATGGCCGATGAATCTGTGGACTCGAAACAAAATCCACGCGTTACCCGCCGAACATTTCTTGGCACGACTCTGGCAGGCGGCGCCGCGCTTTTGGCGGGAGGATCAGACGCAATCTTCGGAGCCTCTTCGGCAACAATGAACCCGGCCACGAATCCTACCTGGCAGTTAGGCGGCGATCTTCCGGTCAATCGCCTTGGTTTTGGCGCGATGCGCATTACTGGGGAAGGCATCTGGGGTTGGCCGCCTGACCGCAACAACGCGCTCAAAGTTCTGAAGCGCGCCGTCGAACTCGGTGTGAACTTGATCGACACGGCCGACGCGTACGGGCCGGAAACAAGCGAACTGCTGATCGCAGAGGCGCTCCATCCTTATCCCAAAGGGCTCGTTATCGCGACCAAAGGCGGTCTCACCCGACCGGGGCCCAGCCAATGGGTGCCAAACGGGCGGCCTGAACATCTCAAACAAGCTGTCGAGATGAGTCTAAAGCGGTTACGGCTCGAGCGTATCGATCTTTATCAATTGCACACCATCGATCCGAAAGTGCCCATGGAGGCATCGCTCGGCGCACTCAAGGAAATGCAGGACGCCGGGAAGATTCGGCACGTCGGATTATCGAACGTGAGCCCGGAGGAAATCGTCCGGGCGCGAAAGGTTGTTCCAATCGTGAGTGTGCAGAACCAATACAACATTGAGGACCGCAAGTGGGAAAAAACTCTGGTCTATTGCGAGAAGGAGGGCCTTGGCTTCATGCCGTGGTCTCCCATCGGCGGAGGCAGGGGTTTGAAACCTGAGAATGCGCTGGAGAAGGCGGCCAGGGATCGCGGCGCGAGCGTTATTCAGGTCGCGCTTGCCTGGCTTCTGGAGCGATCACCCGTGATGTTACCGATTCCTGGCACGTCGTCTATCGCGCACCTGGAAGAAAACGTCGCTGCCGAAAAGCTCAAATTAACTCCGGCAGAATGGAAGGCCATTGAGAGGGAAACTTAAGAGAAGAAAAAGCGTTACAGTTTACTATTGGCGCTATTCTTCCGACGATTGCGAACGTCGCGACCAGCAAATCAGTTTTCCAACGGTTTCAGCGGTGTTGCAATGGCAACTTTGAGGACGAGTTTTTGGGGTCTATAATGGGATTAGGCCGAAAGATTCTGCGTAAACCTTTAGGCCTCACAAAATATGACTTCGCAGGAGCTCAAGCCTCCACTGTTCGCGATGGAGCCGCCGTTCCCCAACATGGAGGATGGAAAAATCCGTATTTTACAAGGGGACCGAGAGATTATCGGCGACCTGATTCCTTATTATCGCCCTCATTACGGCTTGTTCGGTGCGCGCATCGACATTGTCGGGCCCGTCATTCCGCAGTCACCTTCCGAGCCCGCTCCGCTTGGTCAATGGGCAGATGCTGGTCATTTCATCGTGACGATCATTAAGTTATCTCAGTTCGAGATTGGGCGGATACGGCAGACCGG
>QHMQ01000102.1:0-3903 GCA_003217835.1 Verrucomicrobiota bacterium | reverse complement strand
TCGAAATCCTAACCAGATGCCGCAGCTACGGCTACCCGGAAAGAGTCCACGCTTTAATGATTAAATTACTTCCACCACATTTGACGGTCGATTCCAGTAGCCGTAGCTGATCTTATTCTCGTTAGACCCATGAAAACCATGCTTTCCTTACAGTTCATCGCAATCATTTTCTCGACGATTTTGCTTTTATCGGCATGTCAGAAGAAAACCGCTGCTACAAATCCCAATTCTCAAAGCAAAACTGAATTACATGAAAACACAAAACCTCTGCAGGCCGCAGATCTCGTTGGATACGATGGAACAAAGCTCAGGAAGAGCGTAGATCGCATCAAAGAGGCCAACGACAAACATAATCAGGAAGTGGAAAAGATGGCCGAAACTGGGCAAGACCAATAATGAGGCTTAACGAGGCGCGCCAGCCAGCCCCTGGCCGCGATCCGCCGGTTTCCTACAACCGACTGGACTCTCCATTCAGATCATAACCAAAACGGGTGAAGGTCGGCGGACAACATTTTCGAACGATCTGGCTTAAGACGGAGAATGAGTGCGTCGTGCAGCTGATCGATCAGCGGTTTTTGCCTGACCGTTTCGTGATCGAAGAAGTCAGCACGGTCGAGCAGATAGCGACGGCGATCCGCGAAATGCATGTTCGCGGAGCGGGGTTGATCGGCGCGACCGCGGGATACGGGATGTATCTTGCGACAATTGAGGCCGCGTTGCATCCCGCAGTCGCGGGATTCGATCAGCACCTGACCAGCGCTGCGGCACAACTCAAGGCAACCAGGCCGACGGCGGTGAATCTTTCCTGGGCTGTCGAGCGCCAGCTAAAGAATATCGCCGAGGGGAAAACTGCGGAAGAGAAGATCGCCCTGGCTCTGCGCACAGCCAGACTGATTGCTGAAGAAGATGAGGAGCACTGCCGGATGATCGGGCAGCACGGGTTGAATCTGATTCAGCAAATTGCTCGAAAGAAAGCTGGGAAGCCGATCAATGTGCTTACGCATTGCAACGCGGGATGGCTCGCGTTTGTTGACTACGGTTCCGCCACGGCGCCGATCTATGCCGCGCACGATAGCGGATTGCCGGTTCACGTGTGGGTGTCTGAGACGAGACCCAGGAATCAGGGCTCGAAGCTCACTGCCTGGGAGCTGGGAGAGCATGGCGTGCCGCATACGGTGATCGCGGACAGCGCCGGAGGGCATTTGATGCAACATGGCGAAGTAGATCTGGTGATCGTCGGAACAGATCGCACGATCTACACGGGAGATGTTGCAAACAAGATTGGAACGTATCTGAAGGCGCTGGCGGCGAAGGACAATAATATTCCTTTCTATGTGGCGCTGCCTTCGTCTTCGCTTGACTGGAAGATGCGGGATGGGTTGAAAGAAATCCCGATCGAAGAGCGCGGCGCGGAAGAAGTAAAGCACGCGGACGGGTGGTTTGAGGGGCGACAGGTGGAAGTGCGCGTTACGCCGGAGGGAAGTCCGGCTGCAAACTACGGGTTTGACGTTACGCCCAGCCGCCTCGTGACCGGACTGATTACCGAGCGAGGTGTGTGCAAAGCGAACGAGAAAAGCATCCGCGCGCTTTTTCCCGAGCACGCGCCGTGAGCGAATACATAAAGTCCGAATTGAACGCATATAGGCGGAAACTTCTCCAACTTAGACTGATCGGTGTGGATTCAAATCGCATTGGGTTCGGTAACCTGAGCATAAGGGACGGCACGACCAACAATTTTTACATCACAGGTTCGGCGACGGGCGGAATGCCTGAATTGGCGCTGGCGGATTGCACAAGGGTGGTGGCTTACGATTTCAAAAGGAACTGGCTCCGATGTGAGGGGTCCGCGATTGCTTCATCGGAGTCGCTGACGCACGCCGCGGTTTACGAATCGGATGCAAAGGCCGGAGCTGTTATTCATTGCCACGACTCAAAGTTGTGGGCAGCCCTTCTTAATCAAGCTCCAACAAGCTCGAAGGCTGTTGAATACGGGACGCCCGAGATGGCGTACGAAGTAACGCGTCTCTTCAAGATTACTAACGTGCAACAAAGAAGGATTTTTGTAATGGCCGGACACGAAGGAGGCATCGTAGCTTTCGGAAGAGATCTCGAAGGAGCGTTCGCTATTCTAATGCGCGAGCAGAAGGAAAATGAAAAGGCTTCGCAAGAATAGAACCGGCAAGGTGAAAAGTACAAATTAGGAATTCGAGAAAGTCTCCGGTGCATCGTCTCGCAGTCATGCGAACTCGCTTCGTTTTGCGAAAATGAAGGTCGCTACACGAATGTATTTACTGCGGTGTGGGAATCGGATTGTGTTGTTCTCCGCAGATCAACCTTGTTCAACGATGCTACGCGGCCACTCCGTTTCACACGACGGTCAGCGGCCCATCAAAGATTGCCAGGCTGATGACTTCGGTGCGCGCGACGTGCGGGCCGTGACGAACGCCTTTGGGCGCAAAGAACAGTGCGCCTGTGGTGTAGGTAATATCGGATTCCTCCCATTCGCCGGACAGAACGTAAGCCCATTCGTTCGCATCCGGATGCGTGTGCGCCGGGATCGTTTGTCCGGCCTTGAACTTGCGCAGCACTACGACTCCGCCGGTGTTCTCGTGCTTGTGCAGAATCATTAGCTCAACCCCTTCATATGGACCTGGCTGCCAGGCTTTGTCTTCGCTCAATGCGACGTAGGGAAACATGATTTCACCGGAGCGGATCGCGCCGGATTTGCAAGCGCAGCGTAAAGGAGTCATTCATGCGCGGGACTGTTGTTTCTGGCAGAAACTTCGCCAGCGCCGGAGCTATTACGCCGTCGCGGTGTCGATTCAGTTTAATCCCTGTTTATGGGTACGATGAGGAGCAGCGATAGACTCGTTGGATCCTCTTCGCGTCAATGTGCCGAGCAGTTCCATGAGACGCACCTCGTAAGAATCACACAGGGGGCATTCGCCATTTGGCTGGACCCATTCGGGATGTTGGATCCGGAGGTCATCGTGAATCTGTTGCCGGAGCTCGGTGTAAGTGTGGATTTCGTGAGGCACAGCTATTGGCTTGATGGAACGTTCAAGTGTGATGTGGGACGGTTTGTTTAACTTGCCTCGCCGGTGAGCCCGCTTTCTCCTGAGACTAACGAATTTCATAAACGGCTTCTCTTATTTGGGGTTGACTACTCCAAATCCGCGCGGAACGAGGAACCATCTTCACGAGGCACTTTGAACAGCGCCTCGCATCAGATGCCTCGGGGCTCCAGGTGAATCTGGAGATCGCGCTAAGCGGTGTCTCAGCGAAAGTTAAGCCCCTCAACCGGCTTTTCAGACCGGCCGAAAGTGCGTTGAGGCGCCGGATACCGTAATCAAAGATCTTGTACAGAATCTGCGCCATCGTGTCAAGTCCTTTTTCGATCTACGACGCGATTGGACAGGTAACTAAAGCTGAGGCAAAGGAACTAGCCGATTTCGCGAAAAGTCTGCGCAGCGCGGTGATTGCTTGGCTCAAAGAAAATAGTCGAAACTCGAACACATGAAGGGACAAAAAGATTCCAAAAGTCACCGCTCTAGAGTGCTGATTCTTGTCGATGAATCGAACGTCGGCAGCTCTGTGCGCACGGCGGGGCGCGGTCTGGATTGGCTGAAACTGCGCGAGTTTCTGGCGGGCCCAAGCAAAGAACGGGAACTGATCGAGATGGTAGTCTACGCCGGGCTGCCGCCCCCGATCCCGGTCTGGCAGGAGGAGCGGGACAAGAAGAACAAGTTCATGCATTGGCTGCGTTCCAATGGATTCATGGTCGTGACCAAAGATGGGGCGCCCGCCGAAGAAGGCCGTTACAAGGCGAACGTGGACGTGATGATGGCAATCGATGCACTCGAGCTTTCCGTCGAGATGCGGCCCGATGTTGTCATCCTCGTA
>QHMQ01000075.1 GCA_003217835.1 Verrucomicrobiota bacterium | reverse complement strand
GTAATTCCGCAGGCGTCATGTTCAAACCGCCCAGCTTTGCGGTGCATTCTTCCAAGCTTAGGCGCCCGCGCATCGCATCGCGCACCGAGTTCGGCTGCTCAAAGATTTCCTTGAGCATGTAATGCGGGTAATTGCCTTTTGTAATGTCCTCGGCCGTGAACTCGACCTTGCTGACTGGATGATCGCCGCTTACTCCGGCTAGCGAGCTGATCTCGAATTTCTCTCGCTCTACCGCCACGAGGTCGAAGTCGTTTAAGTAAACGGCGTCGCGGGTGTAAGCGACGATTGCGCTGACGTCACTGGCCAGAAAATGTTCGTCCTTCCCCACACCCAGGATAAGCGGACTCCCACGCCGGGCGCCGATCATGAAATCCGGAACGTCCGCATGGAGCAGGGCAATGCCATAGGTCCCGATCACCCGCTGAAGCGCAGCGCGAACAGAACCAAGAAGTCGCGCCTTTTTTTGATGAACGTCTACCGTGCTGGCACATGATTCGTCGTAGAGTTTCCCAATCAGATGCGCGAGCATTTCGGTGTCGGTCTCCGAGCGAAAATTCGTGTCGCCGCCGCGGACGAGATCCTCTTTAAGCGCCTGATAATTTTCGATCACGCCGTTGTGCACGAGCGCGAGTTTACCACTGGCGTCGAAGTGCGGGTGCGCATTTTCATCGGTCACTTTGCCGTGCGTGGCCCAGCGCGTGTGACTGACCCCAAACGAACCCGAAAGCGGTCGCTTCGTGATCAACTTGGCAAGTGCCGCGATGCGGCCCGCACATTTGCGGGTCTCGAGGTGCCCTCGATCCACGACTGCAACGCCAGCGGAATCGTAGCCGCGATATTCAAGACGCCGTAGCCCGTCGAGCAAAATGGGCACTGCTTCGGCGCGGCCAACGTAGCCAACAATTCCGCACATGTTTGGAGTCTAGTGGCGGCTGTCTTGAGCCGCAACATTCCCTGCGTGTGGACAAAGAGCCCGTCGATCGACTCAAAAAAGTTGCCGGAAAGCGAAGACGCTGGGTTATTGATCAGTGGCAATGCAAAACCGGCCGCAGCGCGGTTCCATTTTGAAGAATCCATCAGTAGCCGTCCCCGCGCTACCACCCGGCACAATCCAGCGAACGCTTGCAGTCATTATGGGTGGCGGCGCCGGCACGCGTTTGTTCCCGCTAACGAAAGATCGTGCCAAGCCTGCTGTGCCCCTCGGGGGAAAATATCGCATCGTCGATATTCCCATCAGTAATTGCCTGAACTCCGGGCTTCGCTCGATCTATGTGCTCACGCAATTCAACAGCATGTCGTTACATCGACATATTCAAGCGAGCTATAAGTTCGATAATTTCTCGCGCAGCTTCGTGGATATCCTGGCGGCTCAACAAACACCCGCAGGGTCGCAATGGTACCAGGGAACGGCCGACGCCGTGCGACAAAACATGCGCTACTTGCTCGAGCGCCCGTTTGATTATTACCTGATCTTAAGCGGCGATCAGCTTTACCGCATGGATTTTCGCGCGCTGTTGGATCAACACATCCGCTCTGGCGCAGACATCACACTGACCACTAAACCGGTCCATCGACATCAGGTTTCCGAATTCGGCATTATGGGAAGCGGAGTCGATCGCCGAATTACGCGCTTTGTCGAGAAACCGACCGAGGAGGCTGTGCTTCAAGAGATGAGAATCAGCCGGGAATTGCTCGGATCGATCGGGTCGAATGAAGGAGAGGAGTTATACCAGGCTTCAATGGGAATCTACGTCTTCAATCGAAAGGTGCTCATCGAATGTTTGGAAAACGATCTGGTCGATTTCGGAAAGGATGTCATTCCACATTCAATCAAAGATCGACACGTGAGCGCCTTTATCTACCAAGGATATTGGGAAGACATCGGAACAATTCGGGCCTTTTATGAGGCAAATCTCGATCTGACCGATCTGGTGCCGGAATACAGTTTCTTCGATACCGAAGCGCCGATCTACACGCATCCGCGCTTGCTGCGGCAAGCGATCATTTCAGATGGATGCATTATTTCGGATGCTCACCTGGAACGCTGCGTCGTCGGCGTACGCAGCATTATTCAAAGCGGCGCGACCATCCGAAACAGCATTGTGATGGGGGCAGATTACTTCGAGCAAGACCGGAACGGGAACTCAAGGCAACCGCCAATCGGGATCGGGCGCAATTGCGTGATCGACCGTACCATCATCGACAAGAACGCACGCATTGCCGACGGAGTCGTAATCACTCCGGAAGGAAAACCGGCGAACTACGACGCAGACAATTACTTCATCCGCGATGGCCTGGTCGTGATCCCAAAAAACGCAGTGATTCCAGCCGGTTTCTGGATCTAATCGGCTCGCTATCGTGTATCGCTCGACCCCCCATTGGGCATGGAGGAGGTGATCGGACTCGCGGTCTCCCATTTTTCCTGTTTATTCCAAGGGATGGCTGACTCGCGGTGATCGTCCGGATCACTGACCAAACGGGGTGGGTCCTTCTGCGTCGCGCACGAGACGAACGTGATCGTGGTGGCGAACAACAGAGCGGAGGTGATGTTTTTCCGAAGTTTAGGAATTAGTGCCAGCATAAACTACAATATCTCCAGGTTGCACTTGGACGCCGCGCGCCAAACTGCTGGTGATGATATCGCCGATAGCGGTCGCGGGTTCAACTGAAGAGATACGAATTTTTCCAATCAAAGTGCCCTCCCGCAAAACAAGCATTTCCGAGTTAGGTTCGACGCCTTGGCGAGCACCAAGATTTAGGACCACAAAATTGTACGCCTGATTGACGGCAAGAACATTGCCGCGCACGCCTGGTTTTCGAGCGCCCGATTCGCGGCGCTTTTTCTCTTCCTGGGGCTGCGTGGAGCGCTCCAGAGGCGTCTGGAGTTTTTCGGATAAGAAGGCTTTCTCTTTTTCGGCACTATCAAGTTGATGCCGAGCATCGTCGAGTTGCGCCTGTAACTCCGGTGTGGAGGCGGCAACTGGATTTGCCACAGGTTTAGCCATTTTCTCGGCTTCTTCGATTCGCTTTTGTAAGGAAGCGATCTCGTTCTGGCTGGCGCCTACTTTGCTTTGCAGATCGCTTTTCTCCTTCTGCGATTGCGCGAGTTCTGCTTCAGCTTTTGCGGCCTTATTTTCTGCTTCCGCGATTTTCGCTTCTCCTTCGCCAGCAGTCGTTTCACGGGTCTCGAGATTCCGTCCCTGAGTTGCGCGCCGATGCTCAGCCATATTGCGGATCGCTGCCGCATTCGCTGCATTCGTGCGTAACATTTTTACTTTGTGACTGTTGAATAGACCGAAAATCGCCGCCAAGATTAAAAATAGAACGGAAACGCCGATCACGTTTTTCGGCGTGACCGCGGAAGTCGCGGTATTCGAACGCAGCATGGAGCGTGCTCTTTAACAACGGATCACGCTAAAATGCAACCTCCGATTTGGATTTTCAGGCTTGATTCGCATTGAACGAAACTCGAATTCAGATTGCGTGTCTTGATCTTTCGACCTATAGAGGCGCCATGGGGCAACAACACCGGGTGCGCACGAAACGCAAGCGACGAAGAGCCTATCTGCAGCGCAAGAAAGCGGCGCTTCGCGCGAGCCACCGCGAGCCAGCCAAATCGAGGGCCAAGAAACAACCCCTCGCTGTGGAGTAGTCTGGCACCTCGTTCGTGTGAGACTCAACGCGATCCGCGGCGCGAAAACATTTAGTAATGGCGCAGCGTTTGCGTTACCTGATTGTCGATGGGCACAGCATCATTTTTGCGTGGCCTGAATTGCGCAGACTGCACGAGCGGCGCTCCTCGCTGGCGCGTGAAGCATTAAGCAAACGGCTGCGCAATTATCAAGATCGGACCGACGTACAAGTAGTCATCGTCTTCGATGGGAAAGGCGCAACAGTCAGCGCGACCTCAAACCCGGGAGACGTGCAGGTCTTTTATTCGCGCAGCGGGCAAACAGCCGACGCGATCATCGAGCGGCTCGCAACCAAATACGCAGCTAGGTTCGATTTGACGGTGGCCACTTCCGATTCCATGGAACGGCAGACAGTGCACGCTTCCGGCGCGGAGTGCATTTCTCCCGAGGCACTACGCAGGCTGGTGGTGGAGGCAGGCGGGTGACAACTGGAGCATCCTCGGCTTATAGTCCGAGCTTTTCCTCAATCTCTTTTACTCGCGCGAAGAGTTTCCCGAGCCGGCGAACCCAGGCAATCTGCTGTTTTGCCTCGACCAGAGGGACAGCGGGGCTAGTCCACCATGCACCGCCGCTGATGTTCTTGGAAATACCACTTTGCGCACCGATGGCGGTGTTATCGCCAATCTCGATGTGGCCAATGATACCAGCCTGACCGCCAATCAGGACATGCTGACCGATCCGCACACTGCCGGCAATTCCGGTCTGCGCTGCGATGACGGTATTCTTGCCGATCACAACGTTGTGCGCGACCTGCACGAGATTGTCGATCTTTGCTCCCTCCTGGATCCAGGTTCGGCCAAAACGGGCGCGATCGATAGTCGTGTTGGCGCCGATCTCCACATCATCGTCGATCTGTACAATTCCGAGCTGCTGAATTTTTTCCTGGCGGCCATCGACCACCTCGAATCCAAATCCGTCAGCGCCAATGACCGCGCCGGCGTGGATGATCACACCCGAGCCGATGCGGGTGCGTTCACGGATCGTCACTCGCGGATAAATCAAGCACGCAGGTCCAATGACCGTTTCATGACCAATGTAAGTCCCTGCACCGATGATTGTGCCGTCACCGATCCTGGCCCCGGCTTCGATCACCGCGTGCGGCTGGATCGAGACGCGCTCTCCGAGCTGGACGCTTGGATCGACAATCGCGCTCGGGTGAACGCCCGCCGCAAACGTGATCGGTTTTGGCGCAAGCTTGAGCACGACTTGCTCGAAAGCTTTCGTTGGATTTGAGACGCGGATTTGAGCAGCACCCATCGGCTCGGCAAAATCACGCGCAACGAAAATGGCAGAGGCGCGCGTTTTACGCAGGGCGCCAACGTATTTTCGATTCGCAAAAAAGGTGATTTCTCCGGAGGTTGCTTCCGCGAGCGACGCAGCACCAGTGATTTTTAGCGCGGGATCACCGACCAACTCACCATCGCACATCGTGGCCAATTCTTGAAGAGTAAAAGTCGCTGGTTTCACTTCCAAGCAGAGTAGCACAAGCGTCCCGCTTGTGACCTTCAATTCGCTCCTCCTCCGCGAGCGCTACTTTTTCAAACTGGCGCGGACCACATCAACTGCCCACCCGAACCTGCCGCCAACGCCGATCGTGATACATCGTTCATAAAGCTGTAGAGCTGAGCAGTGGTGACACTCATCGGCTTGAAAGAAGATGTCGATCTGATCCTCGGATAGTGGCTGAGCCCAAAATCTACTTCCAAAGTTCTAAATCGGAAATTCGAAAAATTTAGTTTTCGTTTGAGCCGCCCGGCAACATCATCTGGCGATCTTGCTTGTCATGAGAATTGTTGCCCTTGCGAACCAGAAAGGTGGCGTCGGAAAAACGACCACAGCTGTCAATCTCGGCGCCGCGCTGGCGGAACTTGGCCATCGCATTTTACTAGTCGACCTGGACCCCCAAGCGAACGCGACGAGCTCGTTTGGGCTGCAAGGAACGGATGGAATCAGTCTTTACGACCCGCTGCTTGGCGGAGCGTCCATTACGGAAAAAATCTTGCCTACCCG
>QHMQ01000043.1 GCA_003217835.1 Verrucomicrobiota bacterium | reverse complement strand
CGTCCACCAACCAGATCGAGCCCCGTGCGCGAAATTAACCGCCCAACGATGCCACCGGTGCGCGATTTGCGCATCGAATGAGGAGTGACAATGGCGTAGGAAAGTTCTTCGGGCTGCATGGTTGCTCGAGCGGCTTATGATTAAACCGCGTTTTATGCAGAGAAACCGAAGCCGCCAAAGGCTGCCGGAACGTAGCTATCAGCTATCCGTCGCGTCAAATCTTTTTGGAGGGATGGCCTCCAATGTCGTCCTACTTTTTAAATGGATGCGACTGAGCGCTATTGTTTTTCGGCGGCCTTTTCGCTCTTCATTTGCCCCATCTTTTGCGCAAGACCAGCCGCATATTTCTCGTACTGAACGTTATCGACCGTGAAAGTCCCGTACATGTAGTTCGAGTTTTCCCACGACCAATTCTGGTCGGCATCGTTGTATGCCATCTTCGAAGTCCGCCCCTGTGCATATTCGTGATGCAGTGGATCCGCCCCGGGCGGATTCACAATTTTCGGTGAACCACCGAGCCCACCTTCGATCAAATGACCGCGAAAACTGCCATATTGCCCGAGAGTAATCTCGTGATCTTTGCCATCAATTTTGCGCGTGATCGCCGCGTAACGGATTTCAGTTTTTTTCGAGGCACTACCCGGCAGAATTTTCCCGGCAATCGCTTCCAACGCTTTGCGCTGTTCAGATGTCGCCTTCTCATCGATGTAATTATAAGAAAAGTTCCAGTTGCCAAATGAATTCATCATCGTTTGGCCTTCAGGGCTTTGCCCCATATTTGCTATCGCGAGCCCGTCGAGTTTCACCTTCCCATAGTTGCCTTTTTCAATGAAGAGCACTTGGCCGCCGCCGCACGTCATTTTTGTGGGTTTGGAATCGAACCAGCATGGGCAAGCCGCGTCACAGGAACAAGCTTCCTCGAGTTGTCCGGTAATTTTCCATTGAGTTTTGTCCTTTGGTTCATCGGTTGCACCCGCAGTCGAGACGAAACAGAAAAACGTGACGGCGAGCGCGCCGAGCGATGAGAGGACAAGCGACGTGGGTTTCATGGTGCCAAGTCTATAGCAACATCCCCGGCCGAGACAATCCGATTTTGTGATATCGGATCGTTTCGGCTTCCTCCTGAAGAACAGCGGGTGACGAGGCTCGAACTCGCGACGTCCTCCTTGGCAAGGAGGTGCTCTACCACTGAGCTACACCCGCGTTTTTTGAGAGGGAAGCAATAATGTCCAGCGGTCGTCGCGACGCAACCATTTAATTGCTAGGACGAACGCAAATATCGTGAAATTCTTGAATCTAAATGGGACTCGGCCTCCATCTCATCTTCAAAGAATAATTATGAAACCCCTGTTTGTTGTTTATACCTGCTCGGTTGCGCTCGTGGTCAGTGCTTTCGCCCAAGTCCCGGCCGTTTCTCCGGCGGTTAGCCCCGCGCAGTCTGCACCGGCTGTTTCGGTTACGCCAAGCGCCACCATGCCGGCCTCACGCGATCTCGGTGACCAGATTCGACGACGGTTCGATAAGCAGTTCAAGAAAGGCGTTCACATTCCAGTCGGAAGTGACAAGGACGCAGTTGAAGACAAAGATACCGGCCCGCATGGCGATGACATTCCATCGCGCGTAATCCCGATTGTCGTGGTTACAATGCTGACTGTGTTTGGCGCTCCGGTATTGATCGTCGCGGTCATCATGTATTTTGGTTTTTCAAAGACGCGAGCTTTGCACCGCACTGTCCGCCTGATGGTCGAAAAGGGCCAGGAAGTACCTGCGGCGCTATTGAATCCGCCGCCCGCGCAGCGCCAACGATCGGACATGCGTCGTGGCGTCTTGCTCCTGATGGTCGGGCTCGGTCTCGTGATCTTCTTCGGCGTGATTGCCGACTGGGACAGCGGTGTGTGGACGCTTGGACAACCCCCCGCCTGTGGAATAATCTGCGGGCGTGGAGCTAACCGATGCAGACCTTGTCGCGCGGGTTCTTGTTGATGATGATCAACATGCTTTCGGCGAATTGGTCCGGCGGCATCAATCGACTGTGCGAGGCCTGCTGCGACAACTCACTCGAACGGACCTCGCGCTCGCCGATGATCTGTCACAGGAAACTTTCTTGCGAGCTTACAGGAACATCCGCAGCTTCCGTGGTGAAGCGCGTTTTTCCACCTGGCTTTATCGGATCGCGTATAATTCCTTTCGAGAAGACGCGCGGCGGCGGAAAGAATTTCTCGGGATTGATGAACAGCAACTTCAAGCCGAGCAGGATCCTCATGTGTCTGATCCCGGTCTAAAACATGATCTTATGCACGCACTCAGTTTGCTTCCGCTGCATGAACGTTCGGCAATTTTACTTTGTTGTCAGAACGGTCTATCGCATAGTGAAGCTGCGCGTGTCCTAGACATTCCGCTTGGTACGGTGAAAACCAATGTCTTGCGTGGCCGGGAGAAACTGAAACGCACGCTGGCTGCATGGGGACCCACTTGAGATGAACGAAATGAGCCAGGAAGATCCAGTGGATCGACAACTGCGAGAGGCAGCGCCGTACATAGATGACAACGGCTTTACGGCCCGCGTTTTGCAGCAATTACCTGCGCCGCGCCGTACACGTCGGTCACTTCGCGGCGCAATCCTCTTGGCAGCCACGTTGCTCGCAAGCGCCCTGGCTTATCTCGCTTCGGATGGAGGGCGTTTTGTCGTGGTCGCGATGGAACGTCTGTCGACGCTGCCGGCCTTGTGGCTTTTTGCGCTCGCATTCGGCAGTGGAATCCTGGTTATGACTGTCGGGGTTATCGCTGCCTTCGCGAAGGCAAGCGAATTACAGTCTTAGCTCAGCTGGATCGTTCTTGCAGACTTGCTGAGTTCGCAAGCAAGGCCGAGATGCCGCATCAGGTCGCGCAAAGTTCATGCGCCCGCCGGACATCGAGTTCGATTTGTTGCACCAGCGCCTCCAGGCTGTCGAACTTTCGTTCTGGCCTCAAGTAGCTCACGAATCGCACCTCGACGTCTTCGCCATAAATGTCGCGATTAAAGTCGAGCAGGTGAATTTCCAGCACGCGTTCGGATTTGCCGCTGCTAACCGTTGGGCGATACCCAAGATTGATGACACCGTGATATGAAACACCGCGGATCCATGCTTCGGCGAGATAAACGCCGTTTGGTGGAAACTGCTCGCTGTGTGCGCTTAGGTTCGCAGTCGGGAATCCGATTTTTTTCCCGAGATTGTCCCCGCGCATAACCGTGCCGAGAATGGTGTACTCCCGACCAAGCATTTCCACTGCTTTCGGGAAATCGCCTTTTTCCACCGCCTGCCGGATGGCGGTGCTGCTTACCACTTCGCCACTTGCCATCACGGGCGGAATTCCGACGACATTGAAATCAAATTGCGCACCAAGTCCTTTGAGAAGATTGAGATTCCCGCGCCGATCTTTCCCAAACGACCATTCGTGGCCGACGCAGATTTCGCTCAGCGGTCTTGAATGCGCGAGGAGTTCTTCGACAAACTTCTCTGGCGAAGTCGCGGCGAATTTCTTGTCGAAGTTGATTACGAGGAGATGTTCGACGCCCAAGTCGCGAATCAAAGCGATTTTGTGTTGCGTGGCGGTGAGCAAATGAGGCGCGTGGTGCGGGCGCAGCACTTTGACCGGATGCGGATCGAAAGTCACAACGAGTGGGGTTCCATCCGCCGAACGGGCATGACTCGTGGCAGTAGAAATGACGGCCTGATGACCAAGATGGACGCCGTCGAAAACTCCAATTGCCAGGAAAAGTGGCCCGCGCAGCCTCTCCAGTTCTATAATTGAACGAAGAATTTCCATTCTCAATTTATGCACCGCGCANNCAGAATCTCCTCGGGCGAAGCATCTTTGATCTGCGAGACGCTGATCGCTTGATCAACATCGAAACGTCCGGACTTCAGGCGCCGGAGCGATTTTAAATGCGCGCCGCAACCGAGCTCCTCGCCGATGTCGTGGACGTACGTGCGTACATAAAAGCCTTTGCTGCAAACGACGCTGAAGTCGATTTCTGGAAGTGAGATGCGATCAATGCCGTAACGATACACATGAACGAGACGTGGCTCGCGCTCGACCACTCGCCCTTGTCGCGCCAGCTTATAAAGGGGAACGCCAGCGTGCTTTTTCGCCGAAACCATCGGGGGCAGTTGATAAAAGTCGCCCCGGAATTTTTCGAACGCTGCGCGGATGGCGGTTTCATCGAGCGGCGGCACGTCACGCTGATCCACGATTTTACCTTCTCGGTCTTGCGTGCTGGTCGTGATGCCGAGTGTGAGGGTACCAGCATATTCCTTATCTTCGCTCATGAGCAAATCCTGGACTTTTGTTCCCCGTCCAATCGTCAAGAGAAGCAAACCGGTTGCGATTGGGTCGAGGGTTCCGCAGTGGCCCACTTTTTTTATCTCGAGCTTCCGACGGACCAGCGCGACGACATCATGCGAGGTCATCCCTTCGGCCTTGTCGACAAGCAGGACGCCGTCAGGAGTCGGGCTGAACGACGTCACAAATTTCCTCCAGAACGTTCTTTTCAACTTCGGCGAGTGTTCCGCGCACGCGCGCGCCCGCCGCCAGTGTATGCCCTCCGCCCCCAAATTTCTGACAGATGGCACAGACATCGATTGCCTCACTTTTTGAGCGCATACTGACACGCACTTTGCCGTCGGCCAGTTCCTCGAAAAAGACGGCGACGATAACGCCGCGAATCGCGCGGAGGTGATCGATTAAACCTTCGTTGTCTTCCGGTAGAACCTGCAGCTCCGCGGCCGTTTTTAAGGTAAGGCTAAAACTTGCGACACGACCGTCACGTTCGAAACGCATAGTGCGCAGCAATTCTCGCAATAGTTCCACCCGGCGTCGTGGATAATTCTCATAGAGTTGCTGACTTAGCCGCCCAACATCTATGCCGGTGCAGACGAGTTCCGCCGCGATTTCGAAAGTGCGCGCGCTTGTTTTGGGATATTGAAAAGATCCAGTATCGGTGGAGATCGCGGCGTAGAGATTTTCGGCGATCTCTCGACTAAACGGGAAACCCTGGCTTTTAATCAGGTCAAAAATAATTTGGCCGGTGGCCGGCGCGGCTGGATCAACATAAACAAGGTCGCCATAGCCTGGATTGCTTAGATGGTGGTCGATGTTGATCCAAATTCTCGTTGAGCGAACGGCTGCAAACGCTGTTCCGAGCCGATTTTGAATTGCAGTGTCCAGCGCGATCGCAACATCGACATCTTCCCCAGTGTGGGGCGGCTTGGTTAATAAATCCGCGCGCGACAGGAAGGAATACTTCTCAAGCATTCCATCTTCATTCCACACACGAACTTTCTTCCCGAGCTGCTGAAGCGAAAGTGCAAGCGCGAGCTGGCTGCCAAGTGCGTCGCCATCGGGGCGAATGTGACTTAAGACGGCGAAACGTTCATGCTCCCGCAATATTCGGCCGATTTCATCGAGTGTGGATCGTGCCGCGCTCACTTGTGATCGCTGCGGGGCGTTTCGATCTCTTGCAGAATCTCAATGACGCGGGCGCCGCGTTCGATGGAATCATCGAGATGAAAAATCAGATGCGGCGTGTATTTTATAGTGACATGACGGGCAAGCTCAGCCTGCAAGGTTGCACGATGAGACGCGAGTTTGCTCATGACATTCTCGCCGAGATCCGATCCAAGAACGCTGACAAACACATGCGCATTCTTTAGATCAGCGCTTACATCGACGTGGTTGATGGTGACCAGCGCGCCTTCGAAACTCATTTCACGTGCAATGATTCCGCTCAGCTCTCGTTTCAAGAGCTCGTTTACGCGTAGCATACGGTGCTTCATTTTTGGAGAAGTTGAGTGTTGATGGTTGAGAAAAAAGAACGAGTAATTACGAATCTCTCAGCTTTAACTACCGACTCTGAACCGTTTCTTTAGAGTTTCTGGGCGATCGCTTCGAGTTGGTAACACTCGATAATGTCGCCCACTTGATATTCGCTGAAGTCGCCGAGCTTGATGCCGCATTCAAGGCCTGAACGCACTTCTTTCACGTCATCCTGGAAACGGCGCAGCGTCGAAATCCCGCCGTCGTAAACCGGCTGTCGTTTCCGGACCACGCGGGCGCGCGCGGCGCGCGCTATCCGACCATCGGTGACGAGGCAACCAGCGACGATCCCCCTGCTCAGTTCGAAAACCTGTTTCACTTCGGCATGTCCGATCACCGTTTCACGATGTTCGGGCTCGAGCAGGCCGGCCATTGCTTCTTTGATTTGATCGAGCAGTTCGTAAATGATGCTGTAAAGCTTGACTTGTACGCCCTCCCGTCTCGCCGCGGAAACGGCCATATTCTCGACCTTCACATTAAAGCCGACGACAACTGCGTTCGATGCGCTCGCCAACAAAATGTCCGACTCAGAAATGGGCCCGACCGCTGAGTGAATGATCTCCAAGTCGATTTTTTTACTTTCGATCTGCTGCAGCGCACCGACCAGCGCCTCGAGCGAGCCTTGCGCATCACATTTCAAAACAATGCGCAAAACTTTTTTCCCGTCGGCCGCCTCAAGCAGGCTCTCCAGCGTGGCGCGCTGCGGCACAGTCAATTTATCGGCGCGTTTCGCGAGCAAACGTTCCTCACTTAGAGTTTTGGCCGAGCGTTCCGAATCCATGACGAGAAGTTCATCGCCCGCGTTTGGCAGCCCCGTGAAACCGAGCACTTTTACCGGCGTCGAGGGACCAGCTTTCTTGATCGGTTGGCCGCGATCGTCCAGGAGCGATTTCACTTTGCCACTGTAATCGCCGCAAATGAAAGGATCGCCGATCTTTAACGTTCCCATTTGCACGATAACGGTGGCAGTGGGACCACGCCCTGCTTCGATTTGCGCTTCAATCACAGTGCCGCGTGGAGTGGCACTGGGCGATGCTTTCAATTCCATCACTTCGGCTTGTAGCTTCATCATCTCGAGCAGCTGATCGATGCCCGTGCCTTTCGTTGCAGAGACGGGACAAACGATCGTTTCGCCTCCCCAATCCTCCGGCGTGAGCTCGCGTTCTTGCAATTGTTTCTTCACCTTGTCGATGTTGGCCGAGGGAAGATCGACTTTGTTAAGTGCAACCATGATTTTCACATGGGGTGCGGCCTTAGCGTGATTGATCGCCTCAATCGTTTGCGGCATGATGCCATCATCCGCTGCGATCACCAGCACGACGATGTCGGTCACGTTAGCACCACGCGCGCGCATAGCGGTGAAAGCCGCGTGGCCCGGAGTATCGATAAAGGTAATTTTCGTTCCGTTGTGATCGACGCTGTAGGCGCCGATATGCTGGGTAATCCCGCCAGCTTCACCTGCGGCCACCCGCGTCTTGCGAATCGCATCCATCAGCGAAGTCTTGCCGTGATCAACATGTCCCATGAACGTAATGATGGGACCGCGTGGCTTGAGTTCTTCTTCCTTTTCAATGACCGGGGGAGGAGGCGCGACGATAACCTCTTCGATCTTGTGAACACCGGCGCCCTTCTCACGGCGCTCTTTTTCCAAAACGAATCCGTGGCTCTCGGCGATCTTCGACGCGATATCCGGCTCGATTGTTTGGTTGATATTCGCGAAAATGTTGAATGTCATCAGCTCCGCGATGACTTGATGCGGTTTTAATCCAAGCTCGATCGCCAATTGCTTGACGATGATTGGAGGTTTGATGTGGATGACTTTTTGAGGCTCCACTTCGGCCTCCGCCGACGGCGCGACGCCAGTCACCGGCGCAATTGTACCGTCGACAGTGACACTCGGCGGTTCTGCTGGGGACGCTGACGCTGGTTGTGGCTTTGCCGGCGCTATCGCCTTTGAGGGAGCAACCGGTGTCTCCAAGGATGCTCGAATGCGTGAAATGGGGGGCAGAACCTGGTGCTTCGGTTTTACTTCACCTTCCTCAGCCTTTTTGCCGGCCCTTTTTTTGTCGATGAGCGACACGCTCTCGACTTCATGTCGCAGCGGTGGAGTCGTCTGCGGCCCGGTTTTTGCGGATGCTTGCCGAGGGCGCGTTTGCACCGGCGTGCCCGCATCGGTATGCACCGACTCGGTGCCAGTTTCTAGTTTTTTCTTCGAAACCTTTGCTTTCGGTGCGACCGGCTTGTGGGGAGCAGCAGTTTTGCGGGCGGGCGGTTTGCGCGCTGCGGTCTTGCTGCTCGTTTTCGTTGCCATTGTTGTTCGTCTAAAATTACGCTCATGGCTCGAGCGGGTTAAACCAGAGCCATATTTACTGCGCGACTTCTTGTTGATGGACCGCCTCGTGAATCTCGCGCGCTTTCGTTTCGTCCACCGTCAGTATATCCACAAAGTCCTGTACATCCGCGTCGCGTAATCCTTCCAAATTCGTGAAGCCCGATTTCACAAGGGCCAGTGCCTGTTCTTCGGTAATTGGCAGAGCACCTGCGAGTGTCTGCGCCGCTTGCGCCACTTTTTGTTCGACCGCGGTTGTGGCCGAAATGTCCTTGCCGATGTTAATTTCCCAGCCGGTGAGCCGCGACGTTAAACGCGCATTTTGCCCTTTTTTCCCGATCGCGAGCGAAAGCTGGTCTTCATCGACAGAGATCTGCACGCTCTTCTTCTCGGTATCGAACACAAGGTTCTTCACTTTGGCTGGTTTAAGCGCTTCGAGCACAAATTCCTTCGGGTCGGAACTCCAGCGGATTATATCCACCTTTTCATTGTTCAGTTCGCGGACAATATTTTTAACCCGCGAACCGCGCATTCCGACGCAAGCACCAACCGGGTCCACTTTTTCGTTCGCGCTCCAGACCGCGATTTTTGTCCGATAACCGGCTTCCCGCGCGATGCCACGAATCTCGACTGTGCCATCGGCGATTTCGCTCACTTCCAACTCAAAAAGACGGCGCACGAAATTCGGGTGGCTACGCGAAACGATAATCTCGGGGCCGCGAATGCCGTTTTCCACCGCGACCACGTAGGCGCGGAGCCGGTCGCCGACGTTGTAATCTTCGACGACCACGCGTTCGCGCTGGGGCATGATGGCTTCAAATTTCCCAAGGTCGAGAATGACATCGGAGCGATCGAAACGACGCACCGTTCCGCTGACGATTTCGCCAGCACGATCTTTGAACTCCTCGTAAATCATTTCCTTTTCGACCTGGCGAATTCGCTGCATCATCGCTTGCTTCGCAGTCTGTGCAGCAATGCGGCCAAAATTTCGCGGTGTCACTTCCACCTCGACTGTGTCACCGATACTCGCGTCCGGCTTGATTTTGCGTGCTCTCGAAAGTTCGATCTCGTCCTGTGGATTGCTGACATGATCGGCCACTAGTAAATTTGCCAGCGCTCGAATTTCGCCGGTCTTTGGGTTAATATCGATGCGCAGATCGCGCGACGCACCGACGCTCTTCTTTGAGGCCGAAAGCAGCGCGTTCGAGACTGCTTCGAGCAGGATTTCGCGTTTGATCCCGCGCTCTCGCTCAAGGTAGTCGAGCATGGCTATAAATTCTGCGTTCATAAAACATGTAGCCCGCAGACTAAAAAGAGTGGGACGACAATTCCCACTCCGATCAGCGCGCGGACTTGAAGAGCAACTTAGCTTTGTCCGCCGGATCGTCAAGCTGCGGTTCGGTTTGATTTGACCTTAAAGGGTCAACATCGAACATCCAACAATCCGATGATTTCGCAGCTTAAAAGTTTAGTGATTGTCCTGTTAGTTTGGGCGGCGATTTACCTTCCCGCTCTTGGTTCTCTCGCAATCAAGGGAGAAGAGGGACGGCGGATTTTGCCAGCAGTCCGTATGCTTGAGACCGGCAATTACGTAGTCCCGCAGGTGGGAGGCACCCCGTATTTCCGCAAGCCCCCGCTGGTGAATTGGCTCGTGGCAGCTTCGTTTAAAGCGTTTGGCGTGCGCAACGAATGGACAGCTCGGCTGCCTTCAGCGCTTTGTGTGCTCGCGGTCGCAATCGCGTTTATCACGGTCGCGCGCGCCAGCCTCGGCGCACGCGGATCGACAATCGCTGCTCTGATCTGGCTGACGAACTTTGGCATGATTGAGAAAGGGCGTCTAATCGAGATCGAAGCCCTCTATGTTTCGCTTTTCGCGATTGCCTTCATTTGCTGGATCAGTGGATGGGAACAGGGACGATCACCGTGGCTTACTTGGATTCTTCCATGGATTTTCCTTGGACTCGGTTGGCTGGCGAAAGGTCCAACGCACCTTTTCTTTTTCTACGCCATCGTGCTCGCGGTCTTATGGCGTTCGCGCGAACTGCGGAAAATCTGGAACATCCCACACTTGATTGGGCTCATAATAATGGTCTCGATCTTTGCCGCCTGGGCGATTCCGTTCGCGAAGACAGCGGGGGCTGCCCACGTCACTCACGTTTGGTCGCGACAGTTTTCCGGACGCCTCGCCGGAGAAGGGTTTAATTTTCAAAGTTGGGCGCTGAACATTCCGCGCAGTCTTGGTTACTTTTTGCCCTGGCTTTTTTTTGTGCCGTTGTTGCTCAACGCGAAGTTTTCCTCCGAGCGTAAGATCGACATCGCCGGTGGTTTGAGTTGGGGAATCGTAATTCCGTTGGTGATTGTCGAGCTTATTCCCGGATCGCTTCCACGCTACGCGATGCCGCTGCTCGCGCCGGCGGCGTGGTTGCTCGCAGAAACGCTGACGGCGGAAAATTTGACGTGGCCGCGTTGGCTGGCTGGCAGACAATTCCAGCGGAAAGATCGAGTCCGCACCGTTGCGTTTGTCACGATTGCGACTTGTGCCTGCATTTTGCTTTATGCCTTCGCCATTGTTCCGCACCTGCAATCGCGGCAAAAGCTGAAGACGATTGCGGCGAGGATCGACGATCTCATTCCAACGAACGAAAGTCTTTACGCGGTCGATCCAGATTATCAGCCAATCTTATTCTATGTGGAGCGAAAGCTGATCTACGTTGGGAACCTCACTGAACTTCCCGCGGACGCTCATTTTTTCCTGGTTCAGCCGGAACTGGAACCTGCCGCGCTTAGTCGTGCGTCGCCGGCGCTCCGAATCAAAGATTACCGCAACCGCGAAATCATTTTGATGCGGCGATAGGGATTGTTCCGGGGTCTTGGAACCCATCTTCCGCGAAGCTTGACGAATTGTCAGAGCGCAATTAGTTAGCATACTAACGAATTGTGTATGCCGGAACCGGACTATGAGACTTTTGGCCCCCTGCTGCATGGGACCGCCCGTGCGTGGCGATTAAAGCTGGATGAGCGGCTTAAGCCAATGGGGTTAAGCCAGGCGAAGTGGCGCACTTTGTTGCATCTCTCGCTTACTCCTGGAACGCTCACCCAAACCGAGATCGCGGCGCGACTGGGTATCGAAGAGCCGTCATTGGTCACGTTATTGCATCGGCTGGAAAGTGAGAGATGGGTCGCGCGCAGAGGTTCACCGCATGATCGCCGTTGCAAAATCGTGTATCTCGGTCGGCGCGCTCAACGCATCATCACCCGGATCAACGCGGCAGCGGATGAACTCCGGCATGAATTGCTTTCTGATATCCCAGCATCCGAGCTGCAAACCTGCATCAAGGTGTTGGCACACATTCGCGGGAAAGCGGAGAAGCACGATAAACTCCGACGAAATGAAATGCCGCCGGTCTACCCAGCTGGCAACGGCCAGAACAGGGAGCGGCGTCCGATTGCAGAGAAAAGGGCGCTCCGCCGCGCCCCAAGGAGGTCTCAATGAAGCGCGTGCGAGTTACGAACCAAACTATTCCTAAGTGGGCATACCTACTTTTTATTGTGCTCGCCGCCTTCGCCTTGTATCGGATTTTCCAGCACAAAGCGAGTGAGGCTAAAGCGGCGCAACCAGCCGTGCGACCGGTGCTTGTCGCGAAAGTGATCACGAAGGATGTGCCGCTTTATCTGGATGAAATTGGCACTTGTGCTGCGTATGAGACCGTTCAGGTCCAAGCGCAGGTGAGCGGCCAGATCATCGCCCGTAATTTTCAAGATGGCGCGGACGTCAAAAAGGGCGATTTGCTTTTTACGATTGATCCACGGCCTTACCAGGCCGCGCTGGAACAAGCGCAGGGACAGCTCGCGCAAGCGCAATCGAAATTGGTTCTCGATCAAATCACACTGAAGCGCCAGCAGGAATTGCGCGCCCGTAATGTGATTTCACCCCAGGATCTCGACGCCGCCCAAGCGACGGTGAAAAGCGATGAAGCCACGGTGAAAACTGGGGAAGGCGCAGTCGCCGCTGCGCAGGTCAACCTCGATTATTGCAACATCCGTTCGCCGATTAATGGCCGAGCAGGACTGCGACTTGTCGATGTTGGAAATGTCGTGACTGGCGGAAACGGCGGCGGCGGCGGCGCAGTGCTGCTTACGATTCAGGGGCTCGATCCGATCTACACGGACTTCACCGTTTCTGAGACGGATTTGCCGCTCGTGCGGCGTTATCTCGGCGGGCCAAATGTGAAAGTGCAAACGAATTCGCCGGACGAGAATCTTCCGCCACGCGTCGGCGATCTTTATTTCATCGATACTGCGGTTCAGCCGGGGGCGGGCACCGTGAAAGCGCGCGCCGTCACACCGAACCCCGACCACGCTCTTTGGCCATCGGAATTTGTGCGCGTGCGCTTCATTCTGGATAAGTTGAAAGATGCGGCTCTTGTACCGTCGCAAGCGGTGCAAATCAGCCAGAGTGGCCCATTTGTTTTCGTGTTAAAGCCGGACAACACGGTTGATCTGCGCCAAGTCAAACCCGGTCAGCGTCAGGAGGGCGATACGATAGTAATTGAAAGCGGTCTCAAGGCAGAAGAGACAGTCGTCGTTACTGGACAGCTGGCGCTGGCGCCGGGAACAAAGGTCGATCCAAAGCCATACAATCCTCCCGGCCCTCCCAGCGGTGGTCAGGTCGCTGCGAAAGCCTCAATGTAGAATTGCGTTCCCGATATGGCTGGAGACGAGCAACACGACGGGGCGGGGGATCATGAGCATGATTCGCCCCATTCTGCCCGGGATCGACAACAGGGGACGCGACCGGCCAAAACGGGTGCGCCGCCGCAAGATAAAGCAGGCGACAAGCTGATTCAGGTTACAGGCTCGGGATTGTCGGGGCCGTTCATTCGCCGGCCGGTGATGACGGTCCTGCTGACCTTGTCGGTTATTGTCGCTGGTATCGCGACCTACGGCAAGCTCGCGGTCAACGATCTGCCCGCGGTTGATTATCCGGTTATCCAGGTCACCTGCTCCTATCCTGGTGCGAATCCGACGACCATGGCGAACAATATCGCCACGCCGCTCGAGAAACAATTCCTGCAAATTCCAGGGCTCGACATCATCACGAGCGCAAGCACGCAGGGGAATACATCGTTCACTCTCCAGTTTGTTCTCAGCAAGAGCATCATTGACGCTGCCACAGATGTGCAGGCTGCGATCCAGCGGGCAACCGGGAAGTTGCCTCTCGATCTGCCCAGCCCACCGACGTTCACAAAAACAAATCCGAACGATCAGGCGATTTATCTGGTCGGTTTGCTTTCCGATACACTGACCGACGGCGATCTCTACAAGTATGCGTCCACCGCTGTGGCACAACGCATCGCGATTTTGCCTGGTGTATCACAGGTGAATATCTACGGCGTTCAGAGCGCGATTCGAATAAAAGCCGATCCCGCTGGGCTCGCTTCGCGCGGATTGACAATGGACGATCTTGCTAGCGCGATCAAAGCGGGAACAGTTTACTCCGGCGCCGGACAATTCGACGGGGCGCACCGTACATTTGTTCTTCTCCCAAACGGGCAAATCGATCAGGCGGAAGGATATCGCAATCTGATTGTCGCGCGTAACAAAGATAGCTCGCCCGTTTATTTACGCGACGTGGCCGAGGTTCGCCAAAGCGTGCAGGACGAGCGACTCTCCCGCACATTTTGGATGCGCGGTTTTAATCCGCCCGGCTCCGTGGTGGTGCTGGCCGTCTCGCGCCAGGCGGGCGCAAACGCGGTTGAGGTTGCGAACTCAGTCAAAGCGCTCTTTCCCGAGATTCGCGCGAGTCTTCCGGGATCGATCACACTTGTCCCGGTATTCGACCGGTCCCAGAGCATCGTCGATTCCGTTCACGATGTGCAATTTACGCTGATGATCGCATTCATCCTCGTCGTAATGGTGATCTACATCTTCCTTGGTCGCGCCACCGATACGCTCATTCCCGCGGTCGCGCTTCCATTGTCTTTGCTGCTCACGGTCGCGGTCATGTACATGCTCAACTATTCCATCAACAATTTGACCTTGATGGCGCTGACATTAGCGATCGGATTCCTCGTCGACGACGCCATTGTGTTTCTGGAAAACGTGGTGCGTCGCGCGGAGCATGGTGAATCGATTCTGAAAGCTGCTTTCAACAGCGCTGGCGAGATTTCCGTCACCATCATGTCGATGACACTGTCGCTGGCCGCCGTTTTCATTCCTCTGGTGTTTTTGCCCGGTTTGCTTGGTCGGATTTTCCGTGAATTTTCGGTTACGATTATCGTCGCTATTCTCGCTTCGGGACTTATTTCGTTAACACTCACTCCGCTGATGTGCGCGCGCATTCTGGGCGAACGCAAAGCCGGGCATAAACGTGCACGCATGGAAAAATGGACCAGCGATTTCATCCAACGCGTGATCGCAGCGTATGGCAGGGCCCTGGACAAATTTCTCGATCGCGCCTGGCTGACCGTTCCGATCCTTCTCGGATGCATTGTCGGGCTCTGGTTTTTCTTCACTCATTTGCCGTTCACCTTACTGCCGCCTGGAGACAGCGGTTTCATCAGGGGAGTTTTCATTGCGCAGGAAGGTTCTTCACCCGCGCAAATGCGTGCCTATCAGCAGCAGGTGAATCAGAAACTCAAGGACGATCAAAACATCGGACAGTTTTTCACCCTCGCAGGCTTCGCTGCTCGGACTTCGTCCTCGCAGGGTCTGATTTTTTGTTTTCTCAAACCCAGAAGTCAACGCCTGCCAATCGAGCAGTGCATCCCGCAATTGCAGAAATCGATCAGCTCAATTCCGGGCATAACCGCGGTCTTGCAACCGAACCCGGTGCTGCAAATTAATGTCGGCGCGACCAGTCAGACACAGGGGCAATACGCCTATACACTGAGCGGCATTGTGCCCGATGAAGTTTACGCCGCCGCCAATCAGTTGATGGCGAAGCTGAGGGAGTTCAAAGGCTTCGCTTCCGTGCGCTCCGATTATTACAACAGCACACCGAATCTCACCGTCGATATCGATCGCGAGCGCGCTGCTACTTACGGTGTTTCTACTTCAGCCGTCCAGAGTTTGTTGCGAACGGCTTACTCGCAGAATTACGTCTATTTAATCAAACAACCCGAGGATCAATACCAGGTAATTCTCGAGGTGAAGGACAACGAGCGCGCCCAGCCGGCCGATCTCAATAATCTCTACGTGCGCAGTAACACCGGCGGCACGTTCAGCGCCAGCGGAGCAGGCGGTGGAACGATCGCGACCACTACTGGCACTGCCGCCAACCTTGTGCCGCTGCGGGCGGTAACATCGACAAAGCAAATCGTTGGTCCGCAAGCGGTCAATCACTTCAACCAATTCACTAGCGTGACTATCAACTTCAATTTGCTGCCAGACGTTGCGATCGGTGATGCCACGAAATTCATCGAAGACAGCTTCGCACAAGTGCACCAGCAAATCCCCAGTGTGCAAGCCACGTTTCAAGGTGAAGCGCTTGTCTTTCGCCAACTCTTTAAGTCGCTGCCGCTGCTCCTACTCTCCGCGATTTTTGTGATGTATGTGATCCTGGGAATTCTTTACGAAAGCTACGTCCATCCGATTACGGTGCTTTTTCCCGCGATCGTGCCGGCGGTCGTGGGCGGTTTATTCACGCTCTGGGCCTTTGGATCAAGCTTGTCTCTTTACAGCGTTATTGGTTTGTTTCTTCTGCTCGGCATCGTAAAGAAGAACGGAATCCTGGTTGTCGATTTCGCGCTGAAACGAATCGACGAGGGATCAAGTCTGCGAGAGGCAATTCACGAAGCCAGTCTAGAGCGCTTTCGGCCCATCATGATGACCACTCTCGCCGCTCTCATGGGCGCGGTGCCGCTTGCGCTCGGATTCGGCCACGACGCCTCAGCGCGCCGCCCGCTCGGTCTTGTCATTGTCGGCGGCCTGATTTTCTCACAAATGATTACGCTTTTTGTGACGCCGGTCATTTATCTCTGGCTCGAATGGTTCCAAGAGCGCGTTCTCGATAAAGTGCCGTTTCTGCGCAGCGCGCACATGCATCACGAAGGTGAACCCAAGCCAGGCGGCGACGGTGAAGTGCGCGAGCCGATGCCTGCGGGCGTGGCATGACGTAGGTAACTGTAGGTCGAAATGCGCGCGATGGTCCTCGAGAAACCGCGGCAACCACTCGTGCTACGCGATGTGCTGAAGCCGAAGCCCAGGGCGGGGCAACTGCTCGTTCGTGTGAGCGCGTGCGCGGTTTGCCGGACCGATCTTCATATCGTCGATGGCGAATTGCCGGATCCGAAACTGCCGCTGATCCTGGGGCACCAAATTGTCGGTCGTGTCGAAAAGATTGGCGAAGGCGCCAATCCGCCATCCGCGATCCGCACTCTGCAATTCAAAATCGGTGATCGCATCGGCATTCCGTGGCTCGGCTGGACCGACGGCGAATGTGTTTATTGTCGGTCCAACCGCGAAAATCTTTGCGACCGGGCGCGCTTTACTGGCTACACCATCGACGGCGGTTACGGCGAATTCGTTGTCGCGGACGCGCGATTTTGTTTTCATTTACCCGACCAATACGACGATGTCGGCGTTGCGCCGCTGCTGTGCGCTGGAATGCTTGGTTATCGGTCGTATCGAAAGACGGGCGATGAGCGTCGGCTCGGCATTTACGGTTTTGGCAATGCCGCGCGTTTGATCGCGCAGGTTGCGCTTTATCAGGGTCGAGAAGTCTTTGCGTTCACGCGACCGGGCGACAAAGCGGGACAGGAAGCGGCGAGAAAATTGGGCGCGAAATGGGCTGGCGGTTCCGATGAAATGCCGCCAGAAAAACTTGATGTGGCAATCATCTTTGCACCAGTCGGAGAACTTGTGCCGCTGGCGCTGCGCTCGCTCGCTAAGGGCGGCATTGTGGTTTGTGGCGGGATTCACATGAGCGATATCCCATCGTTCCCCTATGCCGATCTTTGGGGCGAACGCACGATTTGTTCGCTTGCGAACTTGACCCGCCGTGACGGCGAGGAATTCTTTAAGATCGCCCCACGCGTTCCGGTGCGAACGGAAACCGAAAGTTTTCCCCTCGAAGAGGCCAACATTGCATTAGATAGATTTCGTGCCGGCAAGCTCAAGGGCACGGCAGTGCTGGTGATACCGTCA
>QHMQ01000074.1 GCA_003217835.1 Verrucomicrobiota bacterium | reverse complement strand
GTTGCAACTCGGGCATGTCGTGTAAGCGCGATATCGGCTGAGCAAAACGCGCACGTGCATTTTGTAGGTCTTGCTCTCCAGCCACCGAAAAAAACCGCGGACGCCGTACCAGCGATCGTTCTCATAATCATCATCGGTGTAATCGCCCGATCGCTTTTCGCCGTTGATTACGAAGTCTTGGTCGGCTTTCGGTAGTTCATCGAACGGAATCTTGATGTCGATCTCTTCGCGGGCGCACGCCCGGAGCAAATCTTTCTGCGATTCGCCAAACTCGGCGCCGCGAAAAACGCGCACGACGCCGTCTTTGATAGTGAGACTGCGATCCGGAATCGCCTTGTTCAGATCAATCGCGATGGTGCGACCGAAACCGCGGCACTCCGGACACGCCCCGAGCGGATTGTTGAAACTGAAGAGACCGGGGGTAGGTGGGCGAATATCGAGGTCGCAATGCGCGCAATGCCAACCGGTGGAGGATGGCATTTCGGATTTCGGATTGCGGGCTGCGGAACCTGTGGTGGCGGCCGTGTCGGCCGCAGCTGCTGAGATTGGAGGCGACACGCCTGCCTCTACCGCCGTCGGAATGATATTGATTTTACCTTTGCCGAAACGCAGAGCGGTTTCGATCGCTTCCACAAGACGCGCGCGATTTTCTGGATTGATCGCGATTCGGTCCTGAATGACCTGCACGCGAGCACCGAGCCGTTTGATTTTCGGATTGGCATCCACGCGCACAATTTCGTTGTCGATCCAAATGCGCAGATAACCTTGCTGCTGCAGAAACTGAAAGAACGCGCCCGGCTCAGTTTTTGTGGGGACTGAAACCCAAAAGGTGACGAGAACATTTTCGCCGCCGCAGTCGCGCAAAACTTGATCGGCGATTGATCTCGCGGTTTCCGGCCGTATCTCGCGTCCGCAGCTCGGACAAAATGCGCGAGCCACCCGCGGCCAAAGCAATTTCAAATAATCGTTGATCTCGGTCATCGTGCCGACGGTGGAGCGCGAGGACTTGACTGGATTGGATTGTTCGATCGCAATGGCCGGTGGAATGCCGCGGATCTCGTCCACCCGCGGCTTGTCCATGCGGTCAAGGAATTGCCGCATGTACGGGCTGAAGGTTTCGACGTAACGACGCTGGCCTTCAGCGTAAATTGTATCGAAAGCGAGACTCGATTTACCGCTGCCGCTGGGACCCGTAACGACCGTCAATTTGCCGAGCGGAAGATCGACATCGATGCCCTTAAGATTGTTCTGGCGCGCACCGCGAATCTCGATGCAACCCACCGCAGCCAGCGGTTTTCTGCGCTCTTTTTCAACAGCCTTTAAACCCACTGGAGACAATTCCAGATGGGAACGCCGTTCGCAAATCTCGCAATGCGGAAAACAAAATTCTGTAGGAGAAGCGGTTCGCTTCGTCCGAGCCGGACTGGCATTTGGACGCTAACAGCGTCCCCTACAGCCCGAAGCGCGCTGCGAGTTGTTCGCGCTGTCTCACTAATTCATCGGGAACAACGCCGCCTAACGAATCAAAAAACTTCTCGTGCGCGGCGACCTCTTTTTGCCATTCCTCATGATCGATACCTAGGATCTCGATCACGGATTTATGCGCTACATCGAGTTCGGCAAGATCGAGATCGTGGGGGCTGGGTAGCCAGCCAATCGGCGATTTGACCGCGCCGCCGGTTTGCTCGCAGCGGTCGATGATCCATTTGAGGACGCGCATGTTGTCGCCGAAGCCGGGCCACAAGAATTTTCCGTCCTCGCCTTTGCGGAACCAATTCACGTTGAAAATGAGCGGCGGATTCGTCAGGCGTTTTCCGATGTCGATCCAATGCCGGAAGTAATCGCCGATGTTATATCCGCAGAATGGCAGCATTGCCATCGGATCGCGTCGTACTTGCCCGACCGCGCCCGTCGCTGCCGCGGTCGTTTCCGAAGCCATGGTCGCGCCCAGATAAACACCGTGATTCCAATCGAACGCCTGGAACACGAGCGGCATCGTGTCGCTGCGGCGACCGCCGAAAATGATGGCGCTGATCGGCACGCCTTCACCTTTTTCAACATCGAGATCGAGTGCCGGATTGTTAAACATGGGCGTAGCAAAGCGGCTGTTCGAATGCGCCGCTTTCTCTTTTGAATCCGGCGTCCAGTCGTTGCCGCGCCAATCGATGGCATGCGCGGGCGGCGCGCCATCCTTTCCCTCCCACCAAACGTCACCGTCATCAGCCAACGCCACGTTCGTGTAAAGCGTATCGTGCGCGATCGATTTCATCGCGTTCGGATTCGATTTGTAACTCGTCCCCGGCACGACGCCGAAGTAGCCGTTCTCCGGGTTGACCGCATACAAACGGCCATCGCGGATTTGGATCCAGGCGATGTCATCGCCCACCGTAGTCACTTTCCAGCCCTTAAAATGTTTCGGCGGAATGAGCATGGCGAAGTTCGTTTTGCCACAAGCGCTTGGGAACGCTGCTACCACATAATGTTTGCGGCCTTCGGGGGATTCGACGCCGAGGATAAGCATGTGCTCCGCCATCCAGCCCTGTTTGCGCGCCAGATACGAACCGATGCGCAGCGCGAGACATTTTTTGCTGAGCAAAACATTCCCGCCGTAACCTGAGCCCACAGAAATGATCGCGTTGTCCTGTGGAAAATGACAGATGAAGCGGCGCGCCGGATCGACATCTAATAATGAATGCACACCGCGGTTCCATTCTGCGGTTTGATCATCGCCGAGCCGCTTGACCGCGACATCCCCCATCCGCGTCATGATTCGCATACTGAGCACGACGTAAATTGAGTCGGTGATTTCAAAGCCGACTTTGGTTAGGGGCGAATTGGGCGGTCCCATAATGTATGGAATGACGAACATCGTTCGCCCGCGCATTGCGCCTTTCAGCATTTCGTGCAGCTTCGTATACATCTCCGCCGGGTCAGACCAATTGTTTGTTGGCCCGGCTTCTTTTTTCGTAGGCGTGCAAATGAATGTGAACTGCTCGACCCGCGCCACATCGTTCGGGTTCGACCGATGCAAATAAGAGCGCGGAACTTTTTTGTCGTTCAGCTTAATCAGAATGTCCTGCCGGCACGCTTCGCCGAGCAGATAATCGTTTTCACGTTCCGAGCCGTCGCACCAAAAGATGTTTTCCGGTTGCGTCAGCTTGGCGACGTCCTGCACCCAATCGAGGACGGCCTGATTCGCCGGTTTCGCTTCGCCGAGTCCAGCGGGCGATGAAATGGCGGGCGCGATATCTTTCATAAAATGTTGATTGTTTGACTCGCTTCCGGTTACCGACCTTCCGGCTTCCCATCGGCGTCGCTCGGCTCCCGCCGGATCCGTTGTCGATCTTGCGATTGAGCGAAAGCGTAATTTTCGCTGGTTCGTGCGCTTCTCCAAGAAATTTTTCGCGCAGCCATGAACTCGGCTTGCGTGTTCAGAACGCCGGCTGTTTATTTCTTGCATGTTCGGAGTGACCACCTCCGATGATTATCGCCCAGTCGCGTGGATGGGCCGGTATCCCGTCGACGTGACGACGATGCTGGTTGGTTTGCACGTCGCGGTCGCGATTCTGACGGCTATCCTCGTTGCCTTCGGTGCGGGTTCTGTGTTGGCATATCTTCAATTTGACAGCGCACAAGTTTTGTTCGGAGGCCAGGTATGGCGTCTTTGCACCTACGCATTTGTTCATCCTCCATCGGGCCTTCTTTGGTTCGCAGTCGAGATGTACATGTTGTTCGTCTTCGGCCGCGAGGTGGAGCGCTTTATTGGCCAGCGCGCTTACATCGTACTTTATCTCATATTGTTGATCGCGCCGGTGGCGATCCTGACTATCTGGGGTCTTTGGCAGCGTTCAGCGCTCGCTGGTTCGCCCGCGTTGCACTTCGGGATTTTTGTC
>QHMQ01000073.1 GCA_003217835.1 Verrucomicrobiota bacterium | reverse complement strand
GTCGATAGCGTCTTTGGAGATGGGCAGCAATTCACAGCCACGACCTCCCTCTCGAAGTGCCTCTTCTTTCCGCTCGAGCCCGGCGTCGATCATGCCCAACAGGCTGAGGGCGGCCGCGAAGTCGGGCTGCTGTTCCACAGTCTTTTCCACTTCTCTGCGCGCGGCAGTAAAGGCGATTCGCGCTTTGGCTGAATCACCCTGGCAACGAGCGACGGCGCCCTGCCAATATACATACGGAAAGTTGACTCCATTATTTACGACGCCCTCGCGGGGATAGTTTATGAGCGTCCGGGTTGCGGCGGCCGCAGTCCGTTCGCACAGGGCATAGCGGGGGAGATCTACATCGGCCGCGACGCTGGGGTTTTCAGCCACCAAGGTAGCTAGCGTGGCCTGAAAAGGTTTGATGTCCGCCCGCCAATCCAACGCAATCAGCGCCCGAAGTATGCGAGTATTCGGATCGGCCGGCACAATCGTCAATGCTCGATCGTATGTTCGGGCTTCGTCCGCGTAGCGACGCTGCGACTGGTAAGTCAAAGCGAGTTGCTGGAGAATGAAGAAGTTGCGCGGATCCAGCTCAACGGCGCGCTCTAGGTTGCGCGTCGCCTCTTCCCAATGGCCTTGGCGACGATCGATGAAGCCCGTGTATCGAAATACGTCGGCGCTGTTGGGCAACGTCTGTCTGGCGATAGCTAGCTCGCTGCGAGCCCGCTGGTAGTCGCGGAAGCCGTGGTAATAATAATTGGCCAGAGCGAGGTGGGCTTCGCCTGCATTTTCCTGGAGACGAAGCGCTGCCTGCACCGTCGCGTAAGCCAGATCGAGACGGGCCGGAGTGTGGTCATGGCCCCTAAAGTAAGTAACGCCATGTATCCTGGAAAGGAGGCACCAAGCCGGTAGGAAGTGCGGGTCAAGGGTGACAGCTTCCTCGAGCAAGTGGGCGGCTTGGGGCAGCTTTTCCCTTGCGTGGATTGGATCAGAGGTGTCGGCGAAGAGTTCCTGGGCACGCAAATAGCGGTCGTACGCGACAAGATTTGTTGTCGGCGCTTTTTCGATCGCCGCCTTCTCGCTAAGGGAAATTTTGGCTTGAAGCTGGTCGGCGATGGTCTTGGCAATTTCGCTTTGGATCGCGAACACGTCGTCGAGCGGCCGATCATAATGCTCCGCCCAGAGATGCGCATCGGTCCGGGCGTCGATCAACTGGGCGTTTACACGAATGCGGTTGGCCGCGCGTTGCACGCTTCCCTCAAGCATATGCGAGACGCCGAGTTGCTGCGCGATCTCGCGCAGATTGCGCATTGCTGCATTCTTATACTGCATCACACTTGTGCGGCTAATGACTTTCAGGTCCGCAACTTTAGCGAGATCGGTAAGGATCTCATCCTGGACGCCATCTGCAAAGTAGGCGTTCTCGGGATCTTGGCTGAGGTTTTCGAACGGAAGCACTGCAATGCTTTTTTCCGGCGCCGCCAGTGTTGATCGCACGTGATTACGGGAAAACATTAGGGTGCCAGCGATAATTGCCGCTAGCGCGAGCAACGCTGCCGTCGCTGCTGCCCAGCGCAGTCGCGTCCGGCGTTTTCGCACGCTCTCGAATTTCCGCGGCAGCGTCGCATTGCCGAATTGATCGTCATAGAGGTTCACGACCGAGACGCACAGCCCATGCTTCACTTCGCATATGCCGAGGTCGTGCAAGAGCGGTCGCCACCGCTCGTATTCTTCGAGGTCTTCAGCCACATGTTTGGAGAGAAGAATGTGGCCGGCGTCGCCGCAATCCATCACTCGCTGCGCCATGTTGATTCCAGCGCCCGTGAGATTGGCCCGTTCGTTTACATCGACCACGCCGCTAACTGGCCCGCTGTGGATTCCCATCCGAAGGTGCAGGCGCGGATGTTCCTTGAGCGCACAGCTGATCTCCACGGCGCATTGCGCAGGCGCTTCCGGACTGGTGTAAAAGACCAACGCCATCCCGTCGCCGGTCGGGATTTTAAGCAAACGGTTCGCGGCTTCGGCTTTTTGGAATTGCTCAGAGCTACGAACAACCTGATTTAGTTCCTCAACCGCCGCGTGCTGTTCGTTAACCGAAAGCTTCGAGTAGCCAACGATGTCGATGAACAAGACATGGGCAATCTCGAGCTGGATCTCCTTTTTAACCTCAGCAGGCATATCAATGCGCCAACGGGGCGTACGCGAATGATATATAATCTCGACTCAACTGCCGATAGTCGAGAGCAAAGCCCTCCATCGAGAGATCGCCGCGCAATGCAACGTCAGCTTGCCCCATCTCCATTCAATTCGTCTATTCCTTCCAGATCATCGTCCCCGTAGTTCAACGGATAGAACGGAGGTTTCCTAAAGACGAAACCGGCATTTCATCACACTTCGTCGGCAGTCGTCCCAACTAGGCAAACTACCTTTTGCTAGTAGCTTGCACTGCAAGCTTTGTCATCTCACGTCATCAGGAGTCTGCCCATTTTTAGGTAGCCGGGTGACACAACGAGTGACACAACGGGTGACACAAAACTCAGCACCGTTTTCGTTAGTACCAGCGTATGACAGTGAACGCGATCGACCTCGCAAAACAATTTGCGGCCTCAGGTCGGCGACGAGATTACTGACGTGACTCCGTCGCCTTATTTGTCCGCTGTCTTCGGCGCGGCCGACGCGGCGAGTAGTTTCTGGAAGCGGGGGTCCTGCCGGAGTGGGTCAAACATCGGATCGAGCCGGAGAAGCGCAGGAGTGAGCGGCATGCCTGCTGCCAGCGCTCCATTGTATGGTGTGGAAAGCAATTTCTCTAACGTGGCGATAGCGCGGTCAGAATCTCCCGCGCGTGCCGCCACCCGCGCGAGGACTTCGAGTGGAATCGGACCAGTCACGGCATCCTTTTCGACTGGATTTACAGCCATTGCCCGTGCCGACAAGTCTAACGCGGCAGTTTTGTCGCCTAGTCCCAGATCGACCAGCGCGAGATTGCTCATGAGCAGAAAGTTGTCCGGCTGTTCTTTGAGAAAGGTTTCCAGCTCCTCGCGTGCCTGTTGCCAAGTTTGCTGGGCATCGACTTTGTCGCCAGCCGCTTCTTGTGCCCAACCTAACCAAAAGCGCAGAACGGCATTGAAGTAGCCCAATGCGGGATCAGGCTTGCTAAGTACATTCTTTAAGAGCGGGATTGCTGATGCGGGACGACCTTCAAGGATTGCTTGGTAAGCTTGAGTTTCTGGGCCTTCAATGTCCTCAGCCGTGAAATGGAGCTGCGCGAGGAGCGCCGAAGCACGCGGGAGGTCACCCTCGGCCTGTGCGATACCAGCCTTTGCGACAAGGATGTTTAAATCGTCCGGCGTAATATTCAGAGCTTCATCAAGCTTGCGCAACGCTTTCCGAAAACGACGATGACAGATGTCATTGATCGCGTGCTGAATGAGGAGATTGACATTTCGCGGGTCCAGCCGCTCGGCTTCGGCAAAATAGGCTTCGCTCCGATCCCACTGACCTTGTTTCCGTGCGATGTAAGCCAGTGATTCAGGAATTCGACTGCTATTCGGCAATAATTGGCGTGCTTGTTCGAAGTAACGCACAGCTGCGTCGTAATCTTTCAGACAATAATAATAGTAACTGCCCCGTGCTAGTATGGCCTCGCCAAGTTCGGGCTGGAGATTGAGCGCCGTTTCGGTTGCCAGCCGGGCCTCTTCACGAAGGGCGACTGTTGGCTGAAGACTCTGGGTTAGGTAATTGCGCGAATCAACGATGGACAGCTGCGCCCAACCAAGAGCGAATTTCGGATCCAACCGTGCCGCTTCTCTGAAGTATTTCTGGGCGCCGAGCGCGGCAGATGGATTGTTTGAAGCTCTTAACGTGTAAGCGAGCCCCCGCAAGTAAGCATCGTAAGCTTCGACACTGTTTGTAGGCTTTGCGGAAACGATCTGTTGTTCCGCTCCGGTAAGCTTGGCTTGCAATTGATCGGCGATGGATTTTGCGATATCACTCTCAACCGAAAAAATGTCGGTCAGTTTGCGATCAAAAGTGTCGGCCCACAGGTGAGCGTCATTCTCTGCTTTGATAAGCTGCACATTTACCCGCACGGCGTCGCCGCTTTTCTGCACGCTTCCTTCCACGATATGTGCGACCCCCAGTTGCTTTGCAATCTCACGAACATTTTGCGGTGTACTTTTGTAATGTTGAGTCGAGGTGCGTGAAATCACTTTCAGGTCGGAGATCTTTGCCAAGCGAGTCAGAATCTCGTCTTGAATGCCGTCCGCAAAGTAGGCGTTCGCTTTCTCGTCGCTCAGGTTTTCGAATGGAAGCACCGCGATACTTTTTTCCGGCGCAGCCATTGTCGACCTCACGCGATAACGGGAAAACACTGCGATCCCAGCGACGATCGCCGCGAGCGCGAGCAATGCGGCCGTCATCGCCGCCCAGCGCATTCGCGCGCGATGTCTCTTAACCGCCTGAAGCTTCTTGGGAAGCTGCGAATTACCGATCTCATTGTCGTAAAGGTTAGTAATGCCGACGCGCACGCCGTGTTTCACTTCGCATGTGCCAAGGTCGTGCAGGAGCGGTCGCCACTTTTCGTATTCTTCAAGGTCTTCAGCGACATGCTTGGAAAGGAGAATGTGCCCAGCATCACCGGAATCCATCACCCGTTGTGCCATGTTGATCCCGGCGCCGGCGAGATTGGCCCGTTTGTTTACATCGACCAGGCCGCTAACGGGCCCGCTGTGAATTCCCATTCGAAGTTGTAAGCGAGGATATTCCTTGAGCGCACGGCTGATCTCCACCGCGCATAGCGCCGGTGCTTCCGGACTGGTGTAAAAGACCAACGCCATCCCGTCGCCAGTCGGGATTTTAAGCAAACGGCTCGCGACTTCGGCCCTTTGGAATTGCTCAGACCTGCGAACAATCTGGTTTAGTTTCTCAACCGCCGCGTGCTGTTCGTTAACCGAAAGCTTCGAGTAGCCAACGATGTCGATGAACAAGACATGGGCAATCTCGAGCTGAATTTCCTTTTTAACGTCGGCCAAGATCTCGCCAAGTTACGCCAGAACAAAACAATTCATAATTCCGCTTCCGACCGATCGTCGAGAGCAAAGCGGGCGCTTTGCGAAACTTGGGCTGGAAACATAAACTCTGCTAGACTCACATTGTGATCTCTGACATCTGACCTCTGATCTCTGATTCCTGTCCTCGTAGTTCAACGGATGGAACGGAGCTTTCCTAAGACGAAACCGGCGTTTCATCAGACTTCATCAGCAGTCCTCTCAATTACGCAACTCGCCTCTTGTTAGGAGATTACGCTGATGACACAACGGGTGACACAACTTGCAGATTCACTCCGATGCCCCAAAGGTTTGAATGAAATGGCATACGATGACCCGATTCGCGTAAAGCTCGCCGATCTTCCCGATAGCGTTGTCGAAGATGTTCGCCGCCAAACCGGCGATTATGTTGTTCCGATTATCATCGATTATACACCCCGCGGCACGGGCACGCTGGTACAAATTGATAATTCGGTCGGTATCCTAACAGCCGAGCACGTTGTAAGACATCCTTCGAACCCAAAACTTCGCCTGGCGTGGACAGGCCACCCCGAACGGTTTCTCCGAACAGCACTCGGCCCATTCGCACATGATATCTCCATTCCAACAAACGCTCTCCAAATTATCACCAGTGCGCGGGACACAGACCAATACGGCCCAGATCTAGCATTCGTGGTGTTACCAGCCAGTCCTTTTCTTGGTGAGATAAAGGCCCGCAAGAGTTTCTATAACCTCAGTCTAAAAATCGAAGAGCGCAAAACAGAAGCCTTAAAGGACCTGGGCTTTTTCGCTCTATGTGGATTTCCGGCCGTCAAAAATTTTGGTGGCTCGGCGGAGTTCGGGTTCACGTTCACTCAGGGCCTCTATGGATATTCGATGCTCACAGGATCAGAGAATTACGAAATCAAAGGTAAATGGGATTATTTTGAGATCGGCGTGTCCCAGCAATCTGCCAACGAATTCGAACGGACGTTCGGCGGCGTAAGCGGGGGAGCTGTCTGGAGATGCTTATTAAAACGTGAGGCAAAAGCACCAATTGGGAGCGAATACCTCGATCACCTGACCTTCGCTGGCGTCGCGTTTTATGAAATGGACGATCAATCCCAGCCGCGGTTCTATATCCGCGCGCACGGTCCAAAGTCTGTTTACGAGAATCTAATTAGCTTAGTTCGTAAAGAGCTTTCCTAAGTGAAAGTGGCGTTTCACACACTTCCCTAGCTGTCCTTTCGATTATACAAAACGCCTCTGATTACATCGTTTGCGCCGGACCGACTAGGGGTTCAAGACTTGTTCCACCGATCTATTTCACCGGTACAAGCTAAAATTACGCTCAGGTTTCAAAACACCGATGTAAAACGCTTCAGCGTATTTGAGTTGGCCAATAGGCTCTTCCACCCACGATAGCATGTCCCCATCGCCTATCGCGTGGTGACCGCCTATAATACACCGGCCACACAGCCTCCTCGATTGTCCAACATAAACCACCCGATCATCACTCCACACGAAGTAAATTCCAGATACGTTCGGCAGTCCCTCTCCAAGGCGAGTTGCTTCCACCTTCGGCGGCGGCACTGGCGCAAACCGATGCAAGCC
>QHMQ01000138.1 GCA_003217835.1 Verrucomicrobiota bacterium | reverse complement strand
AAATCGTCCGGCCGCTTTTGCGTGACCGGCCCGGGGCTGTTGCGGACAAAAGAAACTTTCGCGCCCAATTTTCGTAACCGCGGCGCCAGTAACCGCGCCACGCGCAGCGTCAGGTCGCCTTCCTGCACCGGCTGGCTGTTGCCGACTTGAAACCAGCGTTCCTCCATCTTCGCCCATTTCCCGCCGAGATGCCCCGGATCGAGCGCGATGCGCAAGCCCGAAAGCGGTTTGTCTGGTTTTGCCGGCGCCAGGGACTTCGCGGGACGCCAAAGACGTGGCACCGGCTGGCGGGACGCTTCATCTTCAGCGAAGCGCAAGGTGAAGAACTTTTGCCCATCGCGGTTCGTCAAAACCCGCGCATTTTTGTCGTTTATCGCAATCAAGTCCGGTGCGAAACCGTGGGTGCAGTATGCGTCTTGAATCAATCGGGTGAACTCATCGTGCGTGATTGTTTCCTGGTATTTTTCCAGCACGCTCCATTTGGGATGCGCGCCAAGGATCCCGAGGTTGTCCGCAGCGTCGCTGGCGGGCGTTAAGATCGACAGATGGACTGCGATAATCGCGAGGGATCTTCGCACTTGCTTGAACTGAAACATCCGCGTTTGGATTTCGGTTCCTTTAATACGATGCTCGCAGAATGCTAACGGTTCTTTTTCTGGGCGACATCGTGGGCGAGCCAGGGCGCACCGCCGTGATCGATCGATTGCCCGAGCTTAAGGAAAAGCACGCATTGGATTTCATCATCGTCAACGGCGAGAACGCGGCCGGCGGCCGAGGAATTACCGGCAAGATCACAATCGACCTTTTGCGCGCCGGCGTTTCAGTCGTTACGACTGGCGACCATATTTGGGACCAAAAAGATATCATCAAATTTCTCGATCTCGAACCGCGCCTGCTCCGCCCGTTGAACTATCCCGACGGCGCGCCTGGCAGCGGATCAATCGTGCTCGAAACGGCGAAGGGCAAGATCGGTGTGGTCAACGTTCAAGCGCGAACATTCATGCAGCCGATTCTGGAGAACCCCTTCGAAGCAGCGCAAGCGGCGGTGACGAAAATGCGCAAAGAGACCATCAATATTATTGTGGATGCGCATGGCGAGACCACAAGCGAGAAAATCGCGCTCGGCCGATTTCTCGATGGCAGGGTATCGGCTGTAATTGGTACTCACACGCATGTGCAGACAGCGGACGAACAAATCTTTCCTGGTGGAACAGCGTTCATGTGCGACGCGGGAATGTGCGGGCCGGTGAATTCGATTCTTGGCCGCGCGATTGAACCGATCATGAACCGTTTCATTTCAAATCTGCCGGCATCGTTTCCGGTCGCTTCCGGAGAGGTCCGGCTGCGAGGCGCGCTAATCGAAATCGACGAAACGACCGGTTGTGCTCTGCGGATCACGCGGGTCGATGAGCCGGGACTGGTTAGATCCGCTTCGCAAGAGCCCGCGCTAAAGATCGACATTGAACAAGCGCCTTCTCCGGAACAAACCTAAAGAGTTGCGCTTGCGGCCAACTATTCGTGGCCTGAGTTTCGAATTCTTCAAGGAATATTAACGTCCAACAGAAAATCATGAAAAAATATATTACTCTGTTCATCGCCCTGGCGGTTTGCGTATCGCAAGTCGCCCAGGCACAAGGCAACAAAGAAGCGAACAAGCTTGCGCGAGAAGGCGCGGAGGCCTCCAGGAATCAAGACTACGACAAAGGCGTCGAACTGCTTCGCAAAGCGACCGATCTCGACCGCAAATACGCTGCGGATCTCGCAGTTGCCTACCAGCAACGCGGATTCGCCTCTGCGCGCGACCAAAAGTTTGAGGAGGCCATCGCTGATTTCAACGAAGCGCTCAAGATCAAGTCAAACGACTCGCGCATTTACGAACAACGCGCGGCAGTCGAGATGAAACTGCGCGATTACGACAAAGCGCTGGCCGATTACTCCGAGGCGATCAAACTCAAGCCAAATGAAGTCCGATATTATCTTTACCGCAGCTACATCTACGAAACGAAGGAAGATATAGGCAATTCCATGGCGGATACTGAAAAAGCTCTAAAACTCGACCCCAAGAACGCCGAAGCGCAGAGCCGTAAAGCGCGGTTGGAAGCGAAGCAAGCGGCAGCACCGCCACCCGTCAATTCGCCGCGGCCGGCACCGACGGCCTCAAAATCTCCTTAGCTCCTGCGCGAGACGCAATCTGCGGGACCCTTACGATTACGTCCCGTTCGGCGAAACAGCGATTTCGCTCTCGGCTGTCTTAGGCGGTGGTGCAAATCGCCTTTTCCGGCGATTGGCCGGCAGGGGCGAGAGCGTCATGGTCACATTTCGGCCGGTGATTTTCGGCGCTGTTTCCACTTGTGACATGCCGGAGAGGTCATCGCGCACTTTCTCCATAAGCTGCAGACCAAATTCCTGGTGCGCCATTTCCCGTCCGCGAAATTGGAGCTGCACCCGAACTTTATTTCCCCGATCAAGGAATTCTTCGCCGTGACGGATTTTCGTCAGATAATCGTGATCGTCGATGTTGACGCGAAACTTAATTTCTTTCAGCTTCGCGCCAGTCGCTCTTTTGTCTTTTTCTTGTTTGGAAATGTCGTAGCGGAATTTTCCGAGCGCCACGATTTTGCAAACTGGCGGGTTCGCCGTAGGCGCGACTTCGACAAGATCGAGACCGAGACTTTGAGCTTTGCGCAAGGCATCCGATAATTTCATGACGCCGAGCTGTTCGCCGCTGGAACCTAAAATGACGCGGACTTCGCGGGCGCGAATCCGACCGTTTACGCGAAATTGTTGTTGCAGATTAAATCAATCTCCTGGCCGACGAAGACGGGAGTGTGCCGCAACGTCGTATTTTTCTTCATCGCAATCTCCAGCCTCCCACTTGGGGAGTCGGCCGAAACACTCTGCATCGCCGCAGCTGCGATGACTGCGACAAGGGACCCGCAATTTTTCGCGAGCCGAAGGGAAGTTGTAGACAAGATTTCGGCGCTGGCAAGGTCAATCTACGCGAACTGAATTTTTCCTCATCCAGGTGGCGCGCCGAAATGGGCGGCATGTGCTGTGTAAGCGTGCGCATCATCCAACATCGCATCGAGCGCAGCCGCAAGTGGCGCAACTCTGGCAAATCCAGAAAAGACCGCCCGATCTCCAAT
>QHMQ01000042.1 GCA_003217835.1 Verrucomicrobiota bacterium | reverse complement strand
GGGGCGTGTCTCCGACTGAAAATTTCGGGTGATCAATCGCGCGCCCGCATTGAATGTGAAATATGCCCACGCCCACTGGAAGAGCACTGCGAGTCGATTGCGGAAGCCAACTAGGAAAATGATGTGCACAAACAACCAGACGAGCCAGGCTGGAAGTCCGCTCAGATGCACAAAATTCAAATCCGCGACCGCCTTATTCCGTCCGATCGTGGCCATGCTTCCCTTGTCCCAGTACCGGAATCGCTTTGGTTTGCGGTTGGCGATCATCCTGAGAATGTTTCGGGCGGCGTGGCGGCCCTGCTGCATGGCGACCGGTGACACGCCCGGCAACGACTGCCCAGTTTGATGAGAAAAATTCGCGAGGTCTCCAATCACCTGGACTTCCGGATGTCCGGGAATGCTAAGATTGTCGTTGACCATGACGCGGCCGACTCGGTCGACCGGCACGCCGAGTGTTTTGCCAACAAACGAAGCAGTGTTACCTGCCGCCCAGATTTTCACGCGACACGGAATAAATTCGTCGCCCACTTGCAGTCCGGTTTCAGTGAGATTGGTGGCGCGGGCGCCCGTCCGCACTTCCACGCCAAGGGCGACAAGTTGTTTCATCGCGCTCGCGGATAAATCTTCTGGAAAGGCAGCCAGCAGACGCGGGTCGCCTTCGATGAGAACCACGCGGGCCTGCGACGGATCGATATGCCGAAAATCCTTCGCGAGCGTATAACGCGCGATCTCCGCGATCGCCCCGGCCATTTCCACACCAGTTGGACCACCGCCAATGATTACGAAAGTCATCGCTGCCTTGCGAGCGGCCTCGTCCGTGATTTTTTCCGCGTACTCGAATGCCAGGAGCAGACGGCGCCGCAGCTCGATTGCGTCCTCCAGACTTTTCAGCCCGGGCGCCAATTTCTCCCACTCGTTGTGTCCAAAATATGAGTGCCGGGCGCCAGTGGCGACGATGAGGAAGTCGTAAGCGATTTCCGCATCGGTTGTCTTTATTTTTTTTGCATCAACGTCCACTGATTGCACTTCCGCGAGCATCACCTCGATGTTCCTGCATTTGCTCAAGACCGCGCGCACCGGCGCAGCGATGTCGGCCGGCGAAAGCGCTGCCGTTGCGACTTGATAGAGCAGCGGTTGAAAAAGGTGATAGTTCGTGCGGTCGATCACGGTTACCCGCACATTTTTACCGCCGAACTTTTTCGCCGCCTCGAGCCCGCCAAAGCCCGCTCCGATTATCACGACGCGCGGCGTTTCCGTCGGGGGATTCTCCATATGCAAGAATGTTCCGAGAAAGAAAACCGATGCGAGCGAAATCACGAGCTGTAGCTGCTTCGCTGTTCGAGATGCTCAGCGTGATGTCGGCTACGAAAACATTTGTTATCGCATCACCAGCAACTATGTTTCGCCCTCGTGCCGAAATCAATTGCTCGCAGCAAAACACGCAAATCGGTGGCAAAACGATTCAAGATCACTGCGCGCGGCAAAGTCTTGAGAGCGCAATCCTCGCGCCGGCATTTACTCTCGGCCAAGAATGCGAAACGCAAACGCCAGTTGGGCAAGGCAGCGCATGTAGACAAGACCGATGTCGCCCGCGTCAAGGCGAATCTGCCGTTCGGCTAACAGCGATTACGCAGTTTAATAAGGCAGTGGCGCGACGTCTTCCCGGGCGCTGTGTACGGTCCTGGTCGTTACCGACGTGGTAGTTGCCAATTGCCGCATTACCTCTCTGGAATCAGGCCCGGGCTCCGGGCTATAGAGATCACGCCGATTAACGAGGGTCGTGCACGAGGACTGAAGAACCGCGAGCAAAAGTAATGCCAGCCATTTCATGATGTCGATGCAAACAGAAGCGCTATGGATTGTCAATGGATTGTCAATGCTGGCGATTTTGCCGATCTATAAAACGCGATTGCGCGATGTCGATCTTGCGGGAAAATTTGCTCTCCGTCAGGGGCTATGGATTGAGGACTTACAAACCCCGCCAGGGCAGGAATGCAGCAACGGTAGTCTGATCCTCCTTGCCGTAGTTCTCTGGCGGACTTTTTTGTTCGGCGCGACCGCCGGCCCAGGCCGCACCATTCGGCTATGAAGCTCCTCAAAGTTAAGACGGCACGTTTTTCTCAGGTGGTGGAAAAATGTGGCGAACCACAGGTCTACACGCTTTGGCAAAAGCCGGAAGCCGACCGTCATTTCCAATCGCGAATAAAAAACAATCGGGTCATGACGATACAAGAGAGCGAGAATGGAATAGAGTTCGGGATCGTGGGTTTCAGAGAGAGAAAAGGCGCGACTTATCTCGTTTTTCCCAAATCGCTGAAACGATTTGCGGACAAGCGTATCGTCGGAGTTAACTGGGCACTTGTTGGTCAGTAGAGAACGCTCTGCGAGATCCTAACGCAGGAAATGGAGCCAACGGGTGAGACATGCATTGCTGGATGCCGAGATCACCTTTGGGTCTTAACTTACCCCGGCGGCCAGGCGAGCGCGCGCTTGCCAAGCAGATGTACATGCAAATGCGGCACACTTTCACCGGCGTCGGGTCCACTGTTGATCACGACGCGATAGCCACTCGACAGATCCAGCTTCTTCGCGATATCGCGCGCAACGAGGAGCAATTTTCCGAGCAGCGCGCTGTCGCTGTCGGTCGCCTCTGTGAGCCGCGGTACCACTCTTTTTGGTACGATCAGCACATGCACGGGCGCTTGCGGATTGACGTCGTGGAACGCGATCGCGTCATCGTCTTCCCAAATGATTTTCGCCGGAGTCTGGCGGGCGATGATTTTTTCAAAAATGGTCATGACGATCCAATACTCTGAAAATCTAACCGCTCAAATTGCGAACTTGCAGCATGGCTTTCGAAGAAACGCCTCGTGTTCGGAGTAATGGAGGGATTAGCGCGACTGCTGGCCTAACCATTGCTGCAAAAGCCGATTCAGCGCACAGAACAGTCGAGCCGCGCAACTCCAGTTGCCGACGTTATTTTTTCGCGCACGAAACAGACAATTTCCTCCCGCAGGGCATCACAGGCGCGCGTCCACACTTTCACGCCGCGCAGGTGTTTCACGCAAGGGTGCAGCGAGCAGAGCTGCAGATTGTCCATCCCAGTTTGAATCAGCGCGTTAATTCGTCTTTCCAGAAGATCAAAAAATGCGAGTTCGTATCCCGTGCCTGCCTGTTCGGCGATCTCGAACAGCGAAATGGAAATGGGCGGTGGCGACGGCGCAAAATGTGGAATGATCTCTTTGTAGCCGATCACCTTCAGGACATAGCGCACGGTCTGCGAAAGCTGGCTGAACGCGACCACACTCTCGTCATTCCGCAGGCGTAGGTAAAAAGCGATACTCTCTGTCACGTGATCGGTCAGCCACCAACTCGGATAGCCGGCCTTGTCCGCCGCGCGGGTGATGGCAGCGTGCAGCCAATCGCGATTAAACTCGAAGAGTTGCCCCGACTCGGTCCGCAGATACGGAAATTCTTCTTTAAATGCGACCATGATTTTCGTTTGGGATATCGCGAGAACCCGCACCGGCGGCACGCGATTGAGTTTGCGCTGTTTCCGGCGGAAACAATTCGCGCTGGAGCGCATTCGGTTTTATTCGCCGACCGAGGGTATGAATGGCATCCACAAATTGATCGACATCCTCAAATCGCTGGTGCACCGACGCGTAACGTAGATACGCCACTTCATCAATCTTACGCAATTTTTCGAGCACCTTGGCTCCGATGGCCGTGGAAGGAACTTCCCGCCCGCTGGTTTCAAGTTCATGCACAATTTCGTCCACCATCTCCTCCAGCGTAAGAAGGCTGGCCGAGCGTTTTTCAAAGGCTTTCGCGATGCTGGCAGCCAGTTTGCGTCGGTCAAACGGCTCATGTGTTCGGTCACGTTTCACGACCCGCAGGTCTGATCGCTCGATTTCTTCGTACGTGGTAAAGCGATATTTGCACTTCAGACATTCCCGACGGCGGCGGATGCTCGAACTATCCCGCGATTGACGGGAATCGATGACCTTGTCATCACGAGACCCGCACTTGGGGCAACGCATAGTGTTGAACGCTTCAATAACACACAACCAATTGTATCGTCAATCCCATATTCGCTTCCACCCGCAAGCGCACGTTGACGCAACGTCGTATCCGCACTACACGCTTCGGCATGGGAGACCGCCGCATGAACTCGGTGACGTACGGCCCATGGCTCGTCGGTCTTGGCGCTGCGCTTTGGGGAACAGAGAGCGCGTGGCGCATTCCACTGAATACTCTGTTTGACGCTGACGTGATTGTGTTTTGGGAGCATGTGCTCATCCTGTTCATGTTCCTGCCACTTCTCGTCTCACGCGTTGGCGAGATCGGCAAAATCGACCTGCGCACTTGGGTATACCTATTCTTCTCCGGCTTCGCCGGCTCCGCTGTCGGCACGATCTTTTTCACACTGGCCCTGAAATACGGCAACCCGACAGTGGTGAACGTCGTCCTGAACATCCAGCCCGTCATCTCGACTATGGGCGCGTTCTTGCTCTTCAGCGACCGCCTCGGTCAACGTTTCTTCCTCTATGCCGGCATCGCGATCCTTGCCGGCGTCTTCGTCTCCGTCGCGCATCCAACGCTGATCGGTGTCTCGTTTGAGCGCGCCGGACTAAACCGCGGCACCGGCTACGCACTAATCTGCGCGTTGTTTTGGGGACTCGCGACGGTCGCTGGCCGCGGGGTAATGACCGGCATGTCCCTTCGGCTCGCGTCCAGTCTGCGCATTGTCGTCGGGCTAGCGTGCATGACTTTGATCCTTCTCGCCTACGGAAAGCTCCATGGGGCAGCGCTCTGGCCAGCGGCCGCCCAGGCGCACGCAACAAAAGCTGTTGTCTGGCTGGTTCTCCTTGCGTCAATCTCCGGCGGTATCCCCCTGCTTATTTATTTCGAAGGGCTGCGCCTCACGCGTGCATCGACGGCGGGCTATTTCGAGATGATGCAGACACTCGCCGCGGTGTGCATCACGTGGGGTTTTTTCCACGCGACTCTCCAACTGCACCAGGTAGTTGCGGGGTGTGTCTTAATCGGCGCGGTGGCTATGGTGCACCATGTCCAGCAGCAGGTCGAAGCTCGTAACTGAGGCCACATCGACTGCAGGATTGCAATCAAGAGCTGCCACTACACCTTCGCGGCCGTCTTGCGCGGCTTTGTGGCACGCGGCGCTTTTTCGGCAAACTCAAAAATTACTTTGCCATTCTCAAGCTTCAAATGCGCTGAAAACGGGCGGCCTCTCTTCGAAATAAATCTCGGCAGGAGATCGGTCTTGCCTGTTGTGATCAGCTTTTGCACCTGCTCTTTCGGAATAGCACGCTGCAAAATCGTTTTACTGATGCGGAATGTGCATTTTTTGGGCGCAGCGGCGGCCCGCTCACAGATGTAGACATTTTCCAGCTCGTAAACCTGACCCTCCTTGCAAATCGGACAAACTCCGATCGCTTCGTGCTGCGCAGTGTCGATCTTTTGCGGTGCGCCATTGCCATCCGCACCAAAATCGAATTCCGGTTTTTTGTCTTCGCCCAGTTTCACTGCAGCTTCGAACGGACGTCCCATCTTGCTGCGGAATCCTTGCAGCGGCCCCACGCGTCCCTTCGTTAACAATTCGCGGACTTCCTCCGGGTCGAATTGGCGCGAGGCCATCGTTTTCCACATGAGCCAGTCGCAATTTTGGCAGCGGAACGTTTTGTAATCTTCCTTGATCGGGCCGCTGCCGCAGTTAGGGCATTTGGCGTCGATGACAGCGTACTCGCCCTCGATGGTTTCGCCACGGAAATTGCGGACCTTCTCCACGATCTCGCGCGTTAACTCGCGAATGTCTTCCATGAAATGACGGCGGTCGAGCTTGCCGTGCGCCATTTGCTTGAGACGAAATTCCCATTCACCGGTCAATTCCGGTGTGCACAGAACGTCCGTGTGCAGATTTCGCAGCAGCGTGATGAGCGATAATCCTTTCGCGGTGACGATAAGCTCCTTCCCCTTGCGCTCTATGTATCCGTCAAAAATCAGGCCCTCGATAATTTGGGCGCGCGTGGCTGGCGTGCCTAAGCCGCGCTCGCTCATCGCCTCGCGCAGCTCTTCGTCTTCAACCAGCTTGCCAGCACCTTCCATCGCCGAAAGCAAGGTTGCTTCGTTAAAACGTGTCGGCGGCTTCGTCTCGTTTTCTTTGACCTCAATCGCAAGCACGTTTGCCCGTTCGTTCGGCGAAATCGGAGCAATCGATTGTTCGTCCTCGCCGGCCGCTTCTTTCCCATAGACCGCCTTCCAGCCAGGATCGACAATGATTTTCCCGTCCGTCTTGAACGGCTCGCCTTCGATCCGAGTGATGCGCGTGGTCACTTCAAATTGCGCGGCCGGATAAAAGACCGCGATAGTGCGGCGCGCCACCATGTCGAAAATTTTGCGCTCGAAATCATCGAGGTGCGCGGCCGATGCGCCCGTGGGGATGATGGCGTGGTGATCGCTCACTTTGGCGTTGTTGAAGACGCGCTTGGTCGGTTTGATCCATTCGTTGCGCAGCGCTTTCTCGGCGTAGGTGGCCAGCGTCTGATCGTGGAAGCTGGACATGACCTTGCGCACCTGGCCAAGATTGTCTTCCGGCAAATAACGCGAATCGGTGCGCGGGTAAGTCAGCACCTTGTGCTTCTCATAAAGGGCCTGCGCAATCTGGAGCGTGCGGCGCGCGCTTAAACCAAAGCGGCCATTGGCTTCACGCTGCAATGTTGTTAGATCGTAGAGCAGCGGCGACGCCTGCGTAGCCGATTTTCTGTCGTCGGTGATCTCGCCCGTTTTGCCGACGCATTTCGCTTCGATTGCGGCTGCCTTCTCGCGGCTCCAGAGGCGTTCCGCACGCGCGTCCTCGCCCCCATCATTTTTGAATTTCTCGTCGAACCAGCGGCCCCGATAGCTTCCCGTCTTCACCCCAAGGTCCGCATGAACCTCGAAATACGGGCGCGGCTTGAAAGAGCGGATTTTCTCTTCGCGACCCGCCAAGATCGCGAGCGTAGGCGTCTGCACCCGGCCGGCGGCGGTCTTTTGAAAACCGCCGCTGCGCGAATTGAATGAAGTAAGCGCGCGTGTTGCATTGATGCCGACCAGCCAATCGCTTTCCGCGCGGGAAGTCGCGGCATCGGCCAGCGGCTGCATTTCTTGCTCGGAACGCAGATGCTCGAAGCCGGCGCGAATCGCCTCCGGTGTCATCGATTGGAGCCAAAGCCGGCGCGTCGGTTTCTTAGCGCCCGCCCATCGCAATGTGTTACGAAAAATAAGCTCGCCTTCGCGCCCGGCATCACAGGCGTTAATGATCTCGGTCACGTCGGGCCGCTTGATCAAACGCTTGAGCACCTGCAGCCGCGATTTTGTCTTCTCTTTCGGGATAAGATCGAAGTGGTTCGGCAATACCGGGAGATTTTCGATATTCCATTTCCCCCGTTTCACTTCCGCGCCTTCCGGCGGAACCATCTCGACCAAATGACCAATCGCCGAGGAGATCACGTATCGATCGTTCTCGAAGAAATCCTTCTCTTTCTTAAACTTGCCCAAAACGCGCGCGAGGTCCGTCGCGACGCTGGGTTTTTCGGCGATGACAAGGGATTTGGACATTTAAAGATGCAACCGAACCTTAGCTTCGCGCTAATTGCAATCGGCAAAATGCAATCGGCAAAAGAGAGACGCGGGGTGAGCCTAGCCCAGTTTCACAAAGTATTTCCCGGGCAATTGCTTAACGAGCCGCTTTAGTTCGAGACTGAGGAGAGTAGAAGAGACGGTTGCGCTTGGCAAATCGCATCGGGCGGCGATTTCGTCGATCGGCGTTTCCGACGAATCAATCGCCTCATAAACGCGACGCTCGTTCTCAGAGAGCGGTGGCAAGGGACGGGCTGCGGCTTCCGGCGATGGCTTTGTCTCGGGAAGAAGAATTTGCAGGTCCTCGAGAATGTCACTTGCGCTCATCACGAGCTTGGCGCCTTGCTGAATCAGACGATTGGATCCCAGCGCACTCGGCGCGTTAATGTGTCCGGGAACAGCATAAACGGAGCGGCCCTGCTCGATTGCCTGAGACGCAGTAATCAGGGCCCCGCTGTTCAAACCCGCTTCGACGACTAGAATGCCGTGACTCCAGCCGCTGATGATCCGATTGCGCATCGGAAATGTTTGCCGGTCGGGTTTAATTTCCATTGAGAACTCCGACACGATCGCGCCGTTGCCGGTCATAATCTTTTCAGCGAGCCCTCGGTTTTCAGGCGGATAGATTTCGAGCAACCCAGCACCGATCACGGCAATGGTTCGGCCTTTTGCGGCGAGCGCGCCCTGATGCGCGGCCGTGTCGATCCCGCGGGCCAAACCGCTGATTACCGTCAAGCCCGCGTAGGCGATTTGATAGGCCAGTTTTTTAGCGGCCTCAGTCCCGTAATGGGTGGTGCGGCGCGCGCCGATGATGCCAATGGCGTGATTGTCGCGCTCCTGGAGTTCGCCCCAAACGTAAAGCACGATGGGCGGGGCGTGAATTTCCCGGAGCGACTTTGGATACGACTGCGATTCCTGCGTGATGACGGTCGCGCCGAAATCGCTAATGCGATTCAGCTCGGCTGCAAGATCGACAGTCGATTCCCAGGCTGCAATTTGATCGGCCACTTCACCGCCAATTCCTTCAACCGCGCGAAGCTCACCACGCTTTGCGGTCAGCACGCGTTCTGGAGTTCTAAAAACTTGCAGCAGTTTGCGCAGCCGTACCGGCCCGACCGTCGGCAACATGTTGAGCGCAATACAGGCTTCAGTCGTGTTCATCGATTAGCACGATTCGGCAGGGGCCATGCTCTGCGGAGCCATGGAAAATTCGCTGGCTCGATAGAGTCGCACCCTATCCTTATTCGTGCGCAGTCGCACGACCTTGCGACTCAAAATGGAATTTCGTCGTCGTCGGGCTGCGGCGCAGACGCTTTTGGCGGAGGCGCACTCGGCTTGCCGGCGGCGCGCGATGTTCGATCTTCCTCGCTCTGTTCACTCGGGCCAGCGGTGGCACCAGTAGCCCGTGCACCGATGAGCTGCATCGTTTCCCCAATCACCTTCAGCTTGGAGCGTTTCTGTCCTGATTGTTTATCTTCCCAGGAGTCGAGCTGGAGTCTGCCTTCGATAAAAACAGGCCTGCCTTTTTTCAGATACTCTCCGGCCACCTCTGCCGTGCGTCCCCAAAAAGTCACATCCACAAAAGTCGCTTCTTCGCGCTTCTCCCCACTGTCGGTCGTGTAAACGCGATTAACCGCGATGCCGAGATCGCACACCGCACTCCCTTTCGGCGTGTAGCGCACTTCTGGATCGCGCGTCAGATTTCCGAGCAATATGACTTTGTTGAAGCTGGCCATGCGCCGGTTATAGCCAAACTATTTCGCTTTCGCCAACTTTTTCGGCGCCTTCTCCTTCTTTTCCGGGAGGCGCTGGTAATTCTGACGATAGACTTCCGGATCAAGTTTAAATTTAGAACGCAATTTCGTAATCAGCTGCGGATCGGCGTGAAAAACAAAGTTCACGTAAAACCCGGAATCAAGCGGCCCGGCCACGTAGGAAAACTGGCGCTTATCCATTTTTTGCACCTGCTCGACCTCGGCGCCTTCTTTTTTAAATTCTGATTCCAATCGCTCAACAATATCTTTGACAGTGTCTTCTTTGCCCTGCGTGTTGAGCACAAGCAACGCCTCGTAACGGTTCTTCATGGTTCTTCGGTTTTGTTGAAAGTGTTCATCGTGGAAACGAGTCCATTGTCAATCGCGCATTTCACCGCTTCCGCGGCCCGATCGATTGTCGATCTAACGAGCGGCTTCTCTTCCTCAAAAAACCGGCTCAACACGTAGTCAACCGAGCCTTCGCGTGGCGCCGCCCCAATACCGATGCGCAATCGTGGAATGTCCTCGGTTCCGAATCGCACGATGATTGATTCGAGACCGTTGTGGCCTCCCGGACCGCCGCCGGCCCGCAATCGAAGGCGGCCAAGCGGCAAGGCAAGATCGTCGAGCACAACGAGAATTTCCCGCGCCTCGATTTTGAAAAACTGGGCGAGCTCAGCGAGCGGTTCTCCGCTGCGATTCATGTAAGTCATCGGTTTCACTAGAATCAATTCTCCCGATTCCGCCAAAAGCGCGTCCTGTTTAGTGGATTTTTTCCATGTCGATTCAAAATGAGCGGCAAGCCGGTCGACGACAAGAAAGCCGATGTTGTGGCGAGTATGCTCGTATTCGGGTCCGGGGTTTCCGAGACCGGCAATCAGACGAACTTGTGGAGTTTTTTCTTCCACATTCGCTCAGCCGAAAATCAGATATCGCAAAAGGTGTCCCTGGCGGCGTTGACCAAGATCGAACGAATCCAAATAGCTTACTTCTTTTGTTCTTTTTCCTTCGGGATCGCGGGGGCCGCGGCCGTTTCGCCTTCTTCCTTTTTCTCGCCAATCACTTCGGGTCCAGCGACAGCTTCGGCTTCAGCCACAACCGGTTCCTCTTCCACCGTTGGGGCGAGAACCGAAAATGCGGTGAGATCGGGCTGAACCTTGCTCGTGACTCCGGATGGCAGTTGAATCTGGCGCAGGTGAATGGAGTTTCCTATGTTCAACTGCGAGACATCTACGGTGATCCGATCCGGCAAATCGCGCGGCAGACATACAATTGCCAGAGCGCGCAAGCTTTGCTCAAGCAATCCGCCAAAGTTCTTGACGCCATTAGGAACGCCAATTGGCTCGAGCGGGACCTCAGCTTGGATTGTCTCGTCCATTGAGATGGCGTGAAAATCAATATGAAGGATGTCGCCACGGACCGGTGAGTGTTGCACTTCCTGCACAAGCGCAGTGCGATTCGATTTCTCACCAGCGATTTCAAGCTCAACCAGGACATTTTCTCCGGAAGCGTGGCTCATCATTGCGTTAATGTCTCGGGCGGAGACTTGCAATGGCTGCGGCTTGTCTTTGCCGCCATAAATGATCGCTGGAATAACTCCATGCGCTTTCAATTTGCGTACCGCAGAGCGTCCCACGGTCGCTCGCGGTTCAGCTTTTAGCTTGACTTGTTTTGCCATTTTTTTCGTTTTCGATGTTGAACAGGGATGAGACGGACTCATCCTTGTGAATCCGCTTTATGCCCTCGCCGAGAAGCTCAGAGACGCATAGCACCGTGGTCTTAAACCCGTCAACAGTGCGTACCGGAGTGCTGTTGGTTGTTATCAATTCCTCAATTTTCGACTTTTGCAAGCGCGGGATTGCAAGATCGACGAGAACAGCGTGTGAAACTCCAGCGTAAATCTTCAGGGCGCCGCGCTTCTTCAAAAGCTCAGCCGCAGAAGTCAACGTCCCGGCCGTTTCGGTAAGGTCATCGACCAGCAGCACATCGCGATCTTCGACCTCACCTATCAAATAAAGTGCCTCCGTCTCTGTGGCGCTGCGACGTTCTTTGGCGACAATCGCTAGGTTTGCTCCGAGCCCGTCGGCGTAAGCCGAGGCCATTTTGAGGCCGCCGAGGTCTGGGGAAACCACCACCGTTTTTCCCGTGAGCTGCTGTCGCAGATACTTAATCAAAACCGGAAGTGAATAGAGGTGATCTACCGGAATATCGAAGAAGCCCTGCACCTGCTGGGCGTGCAGGTCCATGGTCAGCACCCGGCTCACCCCAGCGGCATCCAGCAAATTCGCCACGAGCTTGGCTGTAATCGGAACACGAGGCTGATCTTTGCGGTCCTGGCGCGCATAGCCGAAAAATGGAATCACCGCCGTGATCCGATCCGCGCTCGCGCGGCGTGCTGCGTCAACCATGATGAGCAACTCCATCAAGTGCTGGTTGGTTGGCGGACAAGTCGGTTGAATAATGAAAACATCGTGCCCCCGAATATTTTCCTCAATCCTGACGTAGGTCTCGCCGTCCGGAAACGAGCTGATTGTCGCCTGACCAAGTGGCACGCCGATATATTTGCAAATGCGCTCGGCCAGGTCCCGGTTGGCGGAGCCGGTAAAGACCTTCAATTCTGGCTGGAGCGCAAACATGGAGCGGTTAAGTTAGGCGGTTGGAAACGGCCTTGGCAATCTTCAAAACTTGCCAACCAGTATTTCTTTAGCGAGTAATTCTATACCTAAAATTCCCGACATGAACACCGATGCCATCCGGGTGGACCGTCCCACCACCAGCTCGAAACTCTTCGCGCACACACGCTGGGATGCGATCCCGACGCTGGCCGGCCTTTTCCATCTCGTCTATTTTTTAGGTTTGTTTTTCCTGTTTCCGCATGCGCCGCTTTGGGTGATGCTGATTCTTGGATTCATTTACTCGTTGATGGTTAACGCGAACATCAACGGCGTGGGGCACAACTTCATTCATAACCCGTTCTTCCGCTCGGAATTGCTTAATCGACTGTTTGGAATCACTCAATCGATCGCTTGTTGCTTTTCACAAACATATTACAACGCGGTCCACATGCAGCATCACAAAGGCAATGCCGACCGGCCGGATCAGAAAGGTGGGACGATCGATTGGATCTCCATTTACAAACACGGTCACGATGGTGAAGCGGAGAACCCGTGGAAATACGTCTTCCTAAGTTTTTTCCGTGACGATATTGGTGCGATTCGGAGGGAATTGCGGAAGCGCGGCCGCCGCGAACTCATTTGGGGAAACATCGAGTTGGCAGCGTTCGCGACGGTGCTGCTCGTGATGTTTGTGTTTAACTGGCACTACGTGATTTTCTATTTTCTGCCGTTTTTCTATCTTGGCCACTGTTTCAGCTATCTGAATGGCTACTACCGCCATTATGGGGCGGACCCCGACAAGCCGATCGCTTGGGGGGTGAGCAGCTACGGGAAGATTTACAACTGGCTCTTTTTCTACAATGGCTATCATGCCGAGCACCATTTCCGGCCGAAAGTCCATTGGACGAAAATGGAAGGGTTCCACCAGCAAGTCGCCGAACTGCAAAAAGAAGAAGGTGTCCGCGTGATCGAGCATGCGCACATGCTTGGGTTCCTCGATCGGAATCTGCCGAAGCGTGGAAAATCTGGCTTCGAGACGACCGAAGCGATTTCATAGCTAAGGACGATCGGCATCAACCCCGCGAGAATTCGGGGTTCACTAAGTTGCCCCAACGTTATTTGGCGAAGCTAGCGCGCAGCCTTTCTTTTTTTTCCTCGCAGTCTTCCCGCAAGCGGCGGATTTCGGCAACGAGCTGCCTTTGCAGCGATTCCACTTCGTCGAACTTCCCTGCATTCTGTGCTTTACGAATCTGATCTTTAAGAAAAACTTCTTTCTCCGCGATCTTGGCGCGATAAATGGAATCGATTTCGGCGATTTCTTTCCTCTGGTCGTCCGTGAGCGAAATCGACGGTGACGCTTTTTCGAGCCGTTCCATTGCGAGTTCGTAGGCTGACTTCATTTTCACATCCTATGGTTCATGCTCGTAATCGAACTGAAAAAACCGTCGTGGATTGCGTTCGCGAGATCAAATCCTAAGTTATGTTTTCATGTGCGCGAAAATTCAACTTCTCAGCCTCGACTTCGATGGCACGCTCGTTTCGCACGCTGGTGAACCGGTCCTGAATATCCAATGCATGGAATTGATCCGGGGATTGCAGAAAGACGGCGCGATCTGGGCGATCAATACCGGTCGCTCCGTCGATCTGCTCGAGTCCGGGCTGGCTGATTTCTCATTCCCGATCCGCCCCGACTTCATCCTAACAAACGAACGTGACGTTTTTCGTCCCGGTCAAAACGGGGGCAAATGGGAAGCGTTTGGTGATTGGAACGAACGCTGCGCTCGGGAACACTTAGATTTATTCAATTCGTCGCGATCGGTGCTTGCCGACGTCGTCGGCTTCGTGAGTCAAAAAACGAAAGCTCGCGTGATTTACGAGACGAACGAGCCAATTGGCTTGATTGCGAATAACGAAGAAGAAATG
>QHMQ01000137.1 GCA_003217835.1 Verrucomicrobiota bacterium | reverse complement strand
ACTATTCGTCCCGTAAGTAATGTCCATTGCGTACTGTTCGCGACGGAAATCCGGTTCCTGATCGTGTTGAATGCAACCAACCGTGAGGCCAAGGAAATCGTAGAGCCGACCCATCCATTCCGCGTCGCGTCGCGCGAGATAGTCGTTGACCGTGACCAGATGCACGCCGCGTCCGGTGAGCGCATTGAGATAAAGCGGCAGCGTCGCGACGAGGGTTTTGCCTTCTCCGGTTGCCATCTCAGCGATCCGGCCCCGATGCAAAACAATGCCTCCCAATAGTTGCACGTCGAAGTGCACCATGTCCCACTTCATCGGCTGATCGCAGACCGTGAAAGTATCTTGTCGATCTTTCAGCCGGCGCGCCGCGTTCTTCACCACCGCAAACGCTTCCGGTAAGATTTCATCAAGCCGCTTCCACTGGTCCTCGAGCTCCGGAATCTGAGCGAGTTCCTCCTTCCAGATTGCGGTCTTAGCCCGCAATGCCTCATCTGATAAGCTCTTGAACTGCTCGTCGAACTCGTTGGTTCGGTGCACGATCGGCATCAAGCGCTTGAGTTCGCGCTGATTTTTCGACCCCAGTATCTTCTTTAAAATCCAACCAACCATTTCGTTATCAATATCGACGAGATTCGGTCACTTGTCATTCCGGCCGTCCCTCTTGTCATGGAAGGCAAAGCCTGCCAGAGCAAAAGTCGAAAGCATCGAGACCTTGCTCGCTGTTGGAAAAGCGCAAGCAACTGCTAGTATCGCCGCATGAAGAAGATCATTTCGACTAAAGAGGCTCCTGCTGCCGTTGGTCCTTATTCGCAAGCCGTGCGGGTTGGATCGACAATCTATTGCGCAGGCCAAATCCCGCTCGATCCGAAAAGCGGGCAGATCGTTCCAGGCGACGTCGGCGCGCAAACACGGCGCGTTCTTGAAAATATCGCTGCGGTCTTAAAGGCCGAGGGGCTGAGTTTTCAGAACATTGTTAAAACCACGATTTTTCTCACCGATCTGGCTGACTTTCAAACTGTGAACGAGATCTACGCGTCGTATTTCAAACAAGCGCCGCCAGCCCGCTCGACTGTGCAAGTCCCCGCTTTACCCAAAGGTGCACGCATCGAAATCGAAGCCGTTGCCATGATAGATCAAGACATGGCCGCTGATGAAGGGACCGTCAGCGATACTTCGGGCTAAGATCGACATCTTCATGAGCGAAGAATTGCTTGCGCTCTTTCGAAAAACCGGCGCGCTGCTCGATGGGCATTTCGTGTTGCGCTCCGGCTTACATAGCCGGCAATATTTTCAGTGCGCGCTGCTTCTCCAACATACTGAGATCGCCGCAGAAGTTTGTGGATGGCTCGCCGACAAACTGCGCAAATTTGACTGCGACACCGTAATCTCCCCTGCCCTCGGTGGAATCATCGTTGGCCAGGAAATCGGGCGCTCGCTGAGAAAACGTCACATTTTTCTAGAAAAAGAGGAAGGTAAACTTGCCTTGCGCCGCGGTTTTCAGATTTCTCCTAACGAAAGATTTATCGTCGTCGAAGATGTCGTCACGCGCGGCGGCCGCGTCCAGGAAACGATCGACATCGTCCGCTCGCGCGGCGGTATTGTTATTGCGGTGGGCGTAATTGTCGACCGAAGCGGTGAGACAAAACCGAACTTCGGTTGCCCATTCGTCAGCTTAATCAGAATGGACGTCGAAACTTTTGCCGCGGACAAGTTACCACCCGATCTGGCGAAAATCCCGGCGGTGAAACCCGGGAGTAGATAACAAGATCGGCAATTACTGTAGCGGCAGCCGTGTCGGCTGCGCTTTGCGCCTGATGCGCGCGCCACTACAGCTTTCTTGACGCTCAGACTGGCGTCCATAATCTCAAACCCAATGAGCCGTTCGCCACGACGCATGAATTAAGTGTGAACACTCTAGCGGCCTTTTATCGCTCCTCTGTTGGGAAAAAAATGATCGTCGCGATCACCGGCATCATTTTGATTCTTTTTGTCGTCGGACATCTGCTCGGGAATCTGCAAATCTTTCTCGGACCCGATTGGATAAACGGTTACTCGCAGCATCTCCGCGACCTTGGGCCGTTGCTTTGGGCAATTCGAATTTTTCTGCTCGCTGCCGTTACAATTCATATTTACGCGACGATTCAGCTCGCGATTGAAAATCGGCGCGCTCGACCAGAACCATACGTCGACAGAGACTACGTGAAAGCAAGCTGGGCGTCGCGCCACATGGTCGTCAGCGGATTAGTGGTACTCGCCTTCATCATTTTTCACCTGCTCCACTTCACCGCACACAAGTTCAACCCACAATTTCCCCTGCTCAAACTCGACCCGCTCAATCGTTACGATGTTTACTCGATGATGGTTTACGGATTTGAGAATGTTTACGTGTCGATTTTCTACGTAATCGGGCTATTTCTTTTGACCCTGCATCTCACGCACGGTTCGTCGAGTTTTTTCCAATCACTTGGACTGAACGATAGAAAGCTCACGCCTCGTCTCGCGTTGGGCGGCCGCATTTTCGCGTGGCTTCTTTTCGCCGGCTACACGTCCATTCCGATCGCCATTTTGCTCGGCCTGATTAAACCGGCCCAACAATTATGATCGGGACACTCGACGCCAAGATTCCACCCGGGCCGCTCGCCGGAAAATGGACAAACCACAAGGACCATTCGCGATTGATCAGTCCAAACAACCGCCGGAAATTTGAGATCATAGTCGTCGGCAGCGGCCTCGCGGGCGGATCGGCCGCGGCGACGCTTGGTGAACTCGGTTATCGAGTGAAATGCTTTTGCTACCAGGATTCACCGCGTCGTGCACATTCGATCGCGGCACAAGGTGGAATCAATGCCGCGAAAAATTATCAGAACGATGGCGACAGTGTTTATCGCTTGTTTCACGACACAATCAAAGGCGGCGATTTTCGCTCGCGCGAAGCAAATGTTTATCGCCTTGCTGAGGTCAGCAATCTGATCATCGATCAATGCGTCGAACAAGGGGTGCCGTTTGCACGAGAGTATGGGGGTCTGCTTGCCAACCGGTCGTTCGGCGGCGCGCAAGTCTCCCGAACTTTTTACGCACGCGGCCAGACCGGTCAGCAGCTTTTGCTTGGTTGTTACCAGGCGCTTTGCCGTCAAATTGCCGCGGGCACCGTCCAGATGTTTCCGCAAACCGAGATGCTCGATCTGGTGATTGTCGATGGACACGCCAAAGGAATCATCACCCGCAGCCTGCGTTCAGGAAAGATCGAGAAGTATGCGGCCGACGCGGTTGTGCTCGCTACCGGCGGTTATGGAAATGTTTTTTATCTTTCCACCAACGCCCGCGGCTGCAATGTGACCGCCACGTATCGCGCGTTTATAAAAGGCGCGCTCTTCGCGCATCCTTGTTTCACGCAAATTCATCCGACCTGCATCCCCGTCAGCGGCGAGCATCAATCGAAGTTAACTCTCATGTCCGAGTCGCTGCGTAACGACGGACGCGTCTGGGTCCCCAAGCGCAAAGAGGATTGCGGCAAGCTGCCGGGCGAAATCCCCGAAACGGAGCGCGATTATTATCTCGAGCGAAAATATCCCAGTTACGGCAATCTTGCACCGCGGGATATTTCTTCACGCGCAGCCAAGAAAGTTTGCGACGAAGGCCCAATCAAGCGGGTCGGTGAAGATACGATTCGCGAGCGCTATGGAAATTTGTTCGAGGTTTACGAAAAGATAACCGGCGAAAATGCCTATAAGCTGCCGATGCGAATTTACCCTGCCGTGCACTACACCATGGGGGGGCTCTGGGTTGATTATGATTTGATGAGTAACGTGCCCGGCTTGTTTGTTATCGGTGAAGCAAATTTTTCCGATCACGGCGCGAATCGGCTCGGCGCCAGCGCGCTCATGCAGGGTTTGGCCGATGGCTATTTCATTCTGCCTTACACGCTGCCAAATTATCTAACCGGTCAGATTGGGAAACGCCCGTCTGCCGATTCTCCGGACTTTCAAAAAGCAGAAGGTGAGGTTCGTGCTCGCGTCAAAAAACTGCTCGATGTCGATGGGAAACGTTCGCTCGATTCCATCCATCGCGAACTCGGGCTCTTGCTGTGGGACAAATGTGGAATGGCGCGCAATGCCAGAGGGTTGGGTGAAGCGCTCCAAAGAATTCCTGAACTGCAAGAAAAGTTCTGGCGCGAAGTCCGGGTTCCTGGTG
>QHMQ01000136.1 GCA_003217835.1 Verrucomicrobiota bacterium | reverse complement strand
CTTATCGAGTCCACGGCGTTGTGCCTGCTGGGAGGATTTATCGGGCTCTCGTTTGCATATTTGATGTGCTTTGGAATCGGCAAAGCGTTTCCGTCTTTTCCGATTCGCTTTTCATTTGGACTCGTCCTCGCGAGCATGATCGTGTCGGTGATGACCGGCTTGATTTCGGGATTCGCCCCAGCGTGGACGGCGTCGCGTCTCGATCCGGTAACGGCTCTGCGGTACGAATGAGTCTCTAGCCCAAGATCGCCATGTTATTTCGGGAAATCATAGCGATGGCTTTGAGTTCGTTAGGCGCGAACAAGCTCCGTGCTGCGTTGACCATGACTGGAATTACGATTGGCGTGTTCTCTATCATTTCCGTGATGACAGCGATCGGCGCGCTGCAGAATTCGATCGAGAGTGGAATAAGCTTTCTCGGATCAAACGTCTTTCAGTTCGCAAAATATCCGGTGAATATCGACGCGGGTGGCGAAACGAAGAAAAAATATCAGAACCGACGCAACGTCACCTATCGGCAGGCGCTGCGTTACTACGAGTTAATGCAGGGTGATGCGCAGGAGATTTGCCTGAAGTGCTTTGGTCGCGATCTAAAGGGGCAAGCGGTTTACAACGGCGTGAAGACGACACCGAGCCTCGAGGTCGTCGGGACAAATCGAAGCTTTCTCACGGCGAATGCTTACACGCTCGGTTATGGCCGCAACCTAACCGACGAAGATGTCGATTTTTCACGCAACGTCATTGTCGTCGGAAAGACGATCGAAAAGCGATTGTTCCCGCACGAGTCACCTATCGGCAAAGTCATCCGGATGACTGGACATACCTACACTGTCATTGGCGTGCTCGCGGAAAAAGGCACCTCTTTTGGGCAAAGCCAGGACGACATTTGCATAATGCCGATCACAAGATTTTTTGAGAATTACGGCGAGGCCAATCGCACGGTGAACATCGCCACCCAGCCGTTCTCGACCGAGCTTTACAACCGGACATTGGATAAAGGGATCAGCGCGATGCGAATTGCGCGCGGCCTTAATGCTAACCAGGAAAACGATTTTGAAATCTACACCAACGACTCGCTCAAAAGCGCTTTCGCTTCTGTGGCTGGGGTGGTGCGCATCGGCGCGTTCGTGATTAGTTTCATTGCGCTCGTGGCCGCTGGCATTGGAATCATGAACATCATGCTCGTGAGCGTGACCGAGCGGACAAAGGAAATTGGCGTGCGCAAATCGATCGGGGCCCGCAGTCGCGATATTTTGCGGCAATTTTTGACCGAGGCGGTGTTTATCTCGGAAGCAGGTGGAATCCTGGGGATTATTCTCGGGGTGATTGGCGGCGATTTGCTGGCTGTCTGGCTGAAGGTGGACATTATTTTTCCCTTCGGCTGGGCGCTCCCGCCTATCGGGCGGCCGCCCTGGATCCGATCGATGCGCTGCGTTACGAATAATGGCCTTGATAGAATCGGCGCGCCGCGCGATCAGACTAATCCAGGCCGAGCGCTTGGAATGTCGCATCGACGTGCTGGAAGTGAACATCCAGCGAGCAAAGCTGGTCGATCTCGGTCGCGGAAAGCCGGCTCGCGATGTCTGGTTCGCGTTTCACGTTTTGGGCAAACGTCCCTTCGCCATTCCAAGTTTTCATGGCGGCGCGTTGCACTGCTTCATACGCATCTTTGCGTTCCGCGCCCGCGCGTGTCAGAGCCAGCAAGATCGATTGGCTGAAACATAGACCTTTTGTGAGCGCCAGATTCTGTGCCATTCGCTCCGGATAAACCTGCAACTTTTCGATAATCTCCCGCAATTTCGCAAGCATGTAATCAAGAAGAATGCACGAATCAGGCAGGATGATCCTTTCGGCGCTCGAGTGGCTTATGTCGCGTTCGTGCCAGAGAGCGACGTTTTCCAGCGCCACCATCGCATTGCCGCGAATGACTCGCGCCAGGCCGCTCAAACGCTCGCTGGTAATTGGATTGCGCTTATGCGGCATCGCCGAGCTACCTTTTTGGCCTTCGCTGAAAAATTCTTCTACTTCCAGCACTTCCGTTCGTTGGAGGTGACGCAATTCGGTCGCCCAGCGGTCGATGCTTGAACCGATCACGGCAAGCGTGGTCATGAATTCTGCGTGGCGATCTCGCTGCACGATTTGCGTGGAGAGGGTCGCCGGTTTTAAGCCTAGTTTTTCGCAGACTGCTCGCTCGATCTTTGGATCCACATGGGCATGAGTACCCACTGCCCCGCTTATTTTGCCGACTCGAATTCGTTCGCGCGTTTGAGTCAAGCGTTCTTCCGCACGCCCGAATTCGTCGAACATGAGCGCCAGTTTCAGTCCAAACGTGATCGGCTCCGCGTGCACGCCATGGCTGCGCCCGATCATCGGCGTCCTTTTGAATCGCCGCGCCTGCTTCCCAATTGCCACACGCAACGCTTCGACATCGTCCAGAAGAATTTTGCAGGACTCTGTCAGCTGTACGGCGAGCGTCGTGTCCAGGATATCGGACGAAGTTAATCCTTGATGAATCCAGCGCGCCGCTGGTCCGACGGATCCGGCAACGTTTTCGAGAAAAGCGATAACATCGTGATTTGTTCGCTTTTCGATCTCGGCAATTTCTGGAATAGAGAAACGCGCTCGCTTGCGAATTTCCGCTGCGTCCTTCTTTGGGATCTGGCCCAGCTCTGCCATCGCCTCGCAAGCGAGGACTTCAATCTCAAGCCAAATCTGAAACTTCCGCTCGTCCGACCAGACCTTGTGCATTTCTGGCCGGGAATAACGATCGATCACTCCCCCAAGATAAAAGCGAGCGGTGAGCGCGAAAAGCGTTTTGTATACAAAAAAATCGCTACGAATAAATTAGCGGAGCGATTTCAAAACTGACTATCGATCTTATCCGGTCAACAAACGCGGGCGCGCATAAAACGGCCGTTGTTTTTGACGCGCACCTGACCCGTGGCCAGAAGGGCTGCTACAGTTGCAGCTGTTTCTTTCGTGTTCTTTGTGCAAGAACTCACTGCGAGGATCAGATCGCCCAGCGAAAGTCTCGAGCGCGCTTTCAGGATTTGGCGATTTTTTTTCATGCTATGCCCGTTTTTGTGAAGAGCAATTTCAATGCCATCGTTCGCTGTGAACATCTCGTCCATGTCAGATACGTAGTTATTCACTTCTTATGCACCCTTGAACTGACCATTCAGCGACACTTTTGTTCAATTTTCGAACATAAAATTCATTGAGAGGCCGAATCAGGGCAAGACCCTCCTCAAATCCAACGGAAATCCGTCAACCGTGCGAATTATGAGTCGGAACGGGGCTTCATCAATCGCACGGTTAACATGTAAAGGACTGCGAAGGCCGTAACAACAAGCAAGATGCCACCCGATTGACCGCGGATGAATCGGACCATCGCGTCAGGGTTTTCCAGAAGTTCGGGTTCGATGTGGTAAGCCTTCGCACCTAAGCAGGCAAGAATCCAACACCAGATGGCTGAGCCGGCGATGGTGACAACGCTGAAGACCTTGAAATTCATGCGAACGATCCCAGCCGGGATTGAAATGAGATGCCGCATCACTGGCAAAAGCCGTGCGAAGAAAACTCCGCCGAATTCATAGCGGCTGAGCCAATGTTCAGCACGTTCCAATTTTTTGGGATTGATGAAAACGAATTGACCGTACCTGAGAATGAGTGGACGGCCAACCCAACGCGAAACCCAATACGTAATCGCAGCCCCTAAGTATGATCCGAGAGTTCCTGCCAGAACGACGCCGATGAAGCTCAGTTTTCCCTGGGCCGCTAAAAATGCCGCCGGCGGAATAACAACCTCGCTCGGCACCGGAAAAATCGAGCTTTCCATCGCCATCAGCACGATAATGCCAATGTAACCGCCGCTCAGCACCCAGCTGAACCAGATTTCAAGAAGATGATGCATATTGTCATTGCGGGCGAAGTCGAGGAATCTTTCGATGTCTGCCCGTCTTAAGACGCGGCTTAGTTCAACCCGAAATCACAATTCCGCAATCTCAAATTCACCATGTCGATTTACCGGCGTGTTCTTCGTTATTATCGCCCGTTTCTGGGGAAAACGATACTCGGATTGCTTCTCTCGCTCTTCGGCATTGGCTTGAACTTGCTCAAACCCTGGCCGTTTAAGGTCATTGTTGATAATTTCTTGCGGCCGGGACCGGCGATACGCAGTGATTGGCATACTTGGGTTCCCCTCCTCTGTTTGGCCCTCGTGGCGATCCAGCTCACCTGGGGGATCATTAATTGGATCACGAATTATCTTTTTGTGAAAATCGGGCTGCAAGCGTTGCTCAAGTTGCGCACGGATCTCTACTCCTATCTTCAATCGCTTTCGCTCAAATATCACGACGCTCGCCGTTCGAGCGATTCCAGTTTCCGGGTCGCTTACGATTCACAATCGGTCCAGACGATCTACAACAAAGGTTTCACCAATATCTTTGGATCGATAATCACACTCGTCGCAACATTCGTGATCATGTTGCGGCTGGATTGGCGGCTGACGTTGGTCTCGCTCGCCATCGTTCCACTGATTGTCGGCGCGATTTATATTTTCGCACATCGGATTCGTCGTGAGTCAACGTCCATCCAGGAACAGGAGAGCGCCGTCTTGGCTCAAGCGCAGGAAGGACTGAGTTCGATCCGAATGGTGCATGCATTTGGACGCGAAGAGTTTGAGGTCCGTCAATTTCATCAGCAAGCCCGGCAAAGTTTGCAAGCCAACCTGCGGCTCACTTTAACAAACGTGAACAGCGCACTCGTGATCAGCACGCTCATGGTGATTGGCACTGCGGCGATGTATTATATCGGCACGCTGCATGTTCTTTCCGGCACGCTTACGCTCGGGTCGCTCCTTGTTTTTAGCGCTTATTTATTGATGCTTTATCAGCCGCTCGAGTCGCTCACTTACACGACTTGGGCGATGGAAGGTGCGACCGCTGGCGCAAAACGCTGCTTCGAAGTTCTGGATCGCCAAGATGATGTCGTCGATTCACCAAACGCGGTCTCAATATCATCAGCCAAGGGTGCGATTGCATTCCGATCAGTAGGTTTCGGTTACGCGGAGGATCGGCATGTGCTTCGTGATGTCGACCTTCACATCGAGCCGAATCAAATTGTGGGACTTGTGGGCAGCACTGGAGCTGGCAAGAGCACATTGCTGAGTTTGGTGCCACGGTTTTACGATCCGATAAAAGGTTCGGTCACACTCGACGGCCGTGATCTTCGCGAGATTACAAAAAGAAGTTTGCGGACCCAGGTTGCGATCGTCTTACAAGACACGCTACTTTTCTCAACAACGGTGCGCGAGAACATTGCCTATGGCCGGCCAGATGCGACTGAAGAAGAAATCGTAAATGCAGCGCGTCGCGCACAGGCCGATGATTTCATTCGGCAACTGCCGAACGGCTATGCAAGTCTCGTTGGCGAACGAGGGGGGCATTTGAGCGTCGGCC
>QHMQ01000135.1 GCA_003217835.1 Verrucomicrobiota bacterium | reverse complement strand
GCAAAGGTGGCTCGCACTGTGCATTACGCACATGAGCACGGGATCCTGCATCGAGACATCAAACCGGGGAACATTCTGCTCGATGCAAAAGGCGAACCACTGTTGACCGATTTTGGTCTTGCCCGGTTAGTTGAAGCTGAGAGCACAATCACGCGCACGCGTGAGGCGCTGGGCACACCCAGTTACATGGCGCCTGAGCAAGCTGCCGGTGAACAAAGAAAACTGAGCAACGCGACGGATGTTTATGGACTTGGTGCGGTGCTCTACCAATTGCTCACTGATCATCCACCTTTTGCCGGCGGTACGACTTACGAGACGATCAAGTTATTGCTCGACACTGAGCCACGGCAACCGCGCTTGTTAAACCCTAAGATAGATCGCGATCTTTCCACAATCTGCTTGAAGTGTCTGGAGAAAGATCCAAAGCGCCGTTATGCGTCTGCGCTAGCGCTGGCCGAAGACTTGGAGCACTGGCTGAAACACGAGCCGATTCGGGCGCGTCGTACGGGAGTCTTCACCCACGCAAGGAAATGGGTGCGACGAAATCCGAGCATCGCCGCCATGACAGCAACGCTGCTCGCTCTCGCAGTGCCTTTAGGTGTGGTGATCTGGAAAAGCGACCAACTCTTCCGGGCATCCCAGTTTAATCCTCCGGAAAAAAGTATCGCGATTCTACCATTCCTTGATCTTAGCCAGGCAAAGGATCAGGAATATTTCTGCGACGGTATCAGCGAAGAGATTCTCGACACCCTGGCCAAAGTTGATGGCCTGCGCGTGCTTGGCCGCACGTCATCATTTTCATTCAAAGGGAAGAGCACAGGCGCGAGCGAAGTCGGGAAAAAGCTAAACGTTGAGAATGTGCTGGAAGGAACTTTGCAACGGGAGGGTAATCGCATTCGTGTTACCGCGGAGCTGATTAATGCGCGAAACGGTTTCCATGTTTGGTCGGAAACGTACGAACGCGAAGTGCAAGGCGTCTTTGCGCTGCAGGACGAAATCACCCGCGCTATTGTTGAGGCGCTTAAGATCAAGCTTGCCGTTTCGCCTCCCGTTCATGAGCAGCGGAATACGGAGGTATATGATCTTTATTTGCAAGGCCTCTTCTTCTCAAACAAGAGCAGCGAGGCCGATTTGCGAAGAGCGCTCCGGTTTTTCCAAGGTGCTCTGGAAAAGGATCCAACATTTTCGCGTGCCTGGACTGGGATCGCCAAGGTTTGGTATTTTTTGGCCGACGTCTACGTAAAACCCCTCGAAGCGTACCCGGCATCAAAGGAAGCTGCTCTGAAGGCGATTGCGCTGGACGAGAAGGATGCTGAAGCGCATTGCTACCTGAGCGAAGCGAAACGGGTGCTCGACTGGGATCTGGAAGGTGCAGATGAAGAGTTGAAGCGCGCTCTCCAGCTCGATCCTAACTCGGCGTCGGCCCACTTGTTCTCGGGGCTACACCCGCTTTTCCACGGAGAGCTAAAGGACGGTCTTCAACTGATCCTCGAGGCTGAGAAATTGGATCCCGTGTCGCCTATCACCAGCTACGTAGCCACCGCCGCCTACCTGGCTAACGACCGCATTGATGACGCAGTGATCGAAGGTCAGCGGACGCTTCAGCTCGATCCAAATTACTTTTATCTGGATTCGGTGCTGGCCGCCGCGTATCGCGAGAAAGGCAATTTCCCTGAAGCGATTGCGCTCTACACCAAAGCCCAGGAAGCAACGCATTTGCCGAGTAGCGGCCTTGCTATCACCTACACGCGCATGGGCCGCCACATCGACGCGCAAAATATTCTTGTTCAGCTTTTGCAAGCAAGAGAGAAGCGATACGTCTCTGCACCTTTGATTGCCGCGGTTTCCGTCGCGCTTGGCGACAAAGAAGGAGCCTTTCGCGAACTCGAACGCGCCTATGTCGAACACTCTGGGGTATTACAGTGGATCGCATTTCTTCCCGAGTTTCGTGCGCTCCGTTCCGACGCTCGTTTCCCTCAGCTTTTACGGCGAATCAGCCCTTCGCAGGACGCAATTTTGACCATCACCGAGACAACCCTGTTAGAGACGATCGATCCGAAAGCGGAAAGTCATTTGACTCTCAAAATTGGAGTAAAGTCGCGGTTACGTACGCAAAATGGACAGCTTGCGAGGATTCTCGTCTCCTTCTACGACCAGACGAAAGATAATAAATTGAAGCCGACTGACGCGCGGACAAGTTATAGTTGGCTTACCGCTTCGGACGATTGGACGGATCCAACTCCGAAATTCCTGGCAGCGACTTATGTGCGTCCAAAGGCCGCATCGCCTTCAGCTGACGGACGCAAGTATGGCGGATTCATTGTCCGTGTGTATTTCGACGGCCAGTTACAAGACGCGCGCGCGAGCGCGCCGGAATTGCTAACGTCCTTTCCCGCACCAGATCGGCTCGCCCCTTCACCGCGCGGGTCCCCATAAAATTCGTATACTGTGCTGCGGTCTTGCGATCGCCACGCGAATTGCGATCGAAAGGGCTAGGCTTTCCTTCGACCGCGTGCCGGGCAGACACTCAAGTCGGTCCAGATGAAACTTGTTATGGGTAGGGTTTTTGCTTACACCACGGAGAGCTAGCGAGGTGAACCTGTGATTAAGCGACCGTCGTTTTGGTGCGCGGGGCTTGGTACGGTGGGAATTCCTTTGCTTGCGGCCTCGATCTCATTTGGCCAGACGACAGGGTCTACGTCTCAGGAGGCTAATCCGACCGTCCCTGTCGTGATGGAGGTTATTGTCACTGGCTCGAACATTCCCACGGCGGAAGAGATTGGGCCAAATCCAGTGGACACGTACCGGCCGGCAGACATTGAGAAGTTAGGCATCCGCAACGCAACGGACCTGCAAGCTTTTCTGCCGCAGGAAGCGGGCGCAACCACAAACCTGAATGGCACTGGCGGCGACGGTACTGTGCAGATCAACTTGCGCGGTCTGAGGACCAAGGAAGGCCTGGTGCTGGTCGATGGAAAACGTGTCGCGTTTGGTTCGTTAGCCGGCGCAGGCTCCAGTCAGGGCGAGGACATTAACCTCATTCCCTTCCCGATGATCGATCACATCGACATCCTCAAGGACGGCGCCTCGGCCGTGTATGGTTCCGACGCGATCGGGGGCGTAACCAACTTCTTTTTGATCCACAAGTTCCGTGGCCTGGAGATTGGGGGCAGTTATGGGAACACAAACCTGGGAGCATCCAACGACATGGGCGAGTGGGAAGCATGGTTAAAAGCCGGTACCGGAGATGACAAGACTGACCTCGTAGTGATTGCCGATTTCTGGGAGCGCACTGGCGGCATCTTTAGCCGCGACCAACCGTTTGGCGGATTCGAGGCTCGCAGCCAGGATGAACCTGGGTCCATCGGAGGAGATCCTCCAGGTTTCCGCTTAATACCGAAATTGTTTTTCAGTCCGAACTCGCCGCCGGCGCACTCAGCTCCGAACGTGGCAACTTCACCTTATTATACCAACAACGTCCCTTACCCGGATGGAAACTTCGCGTTGTATAACTATGCGGCTTTAACGTCAGCACTTCCTCCGGCTGACCGCCAGGCATTCTATGGATCCTTCACGCGCGATCTGTGTGACAAATACCTGACGATATTTGCTGATTTCAAATATGTCCGCACGTATTTCAATCCGTCCCTTGCGGCTGTGGAGTTTACGCCTGATCCGTTCAAGCAACCAGGCACTAACATATCCTTTAGTCAATTCGGCATCAGCGTATTGCAAATTTCTTTCCTGACGGAAGTGGTCTTCCCGTAACTACTGGGGTTCGGTTCCGTGGTATTAACGACACCGGGCCTAGAAGTGAAAAGTTCACTTACTGGGATACTCTCTTTGATGTTGGGCTCAAGGGTGAGATGGGAGAATTCGGCGACTATTTCAAGACCTGGAACTGGGAAACCGGTTTCCGTTATTCCCGGAATGAGGGGCAGAATTTGTCGACAGGCGATGTGAGCCAGCCTGGACTGCGGGACGCGCTGTTGGATACGGACCCAGCCACGGCGTTTAATCCGTTCCTTGGTTTCCTAGGCCAAAACAGCAAGGCGGCCAGAAGCGGAGTCTACGTTACACTGCATAACACCGGCCAGTTCGAGTTGCCATTGGCCTATTTCCATCTCAATGGTGATCTGTTCAATCTTCCCGCCGGTCCGCTCTCATTTGCGATCGGCAGTGAGTACCGCGGGGAGAGAATGACACGCGATCGTGACTCGCTTAATCAAACGTTCAGTTCGATTGGCTCGGTAGACGGCCAAGGATTCCGAGCGAACCGGGACGTTTGGTCAATCTACGAGGAAGTGCGGGTTCCCTTCACCAGCCCTACATGGAACATCCCCGGGTTTTACAGCTTGGAGGTTGACTTCGCCGAACGGGAGGAATGGTACAGCCAGAACACTTCTGCTGTTCTCTCTCCATTCCAACCGGCGACTAGCTCTAAGTATAATGCGCAGAAGCCGAAGGTCTCTGTTCGCTGGCAACCGCTTGACCCCAAGTATATCGGCGCCCTTACTCTACGTGGCAGCTATAGTGAAGCGTTCCATGCGCCACAACTATTCGAGATGACGCCTGCTGGCACGCAGGACTTCGTACCGGTGACCGATCCGTTTTCAACGCCGACCGTGTACCAGATCGAGGAACGCACTTCGGGAAATCCATTCCTGCGTCCGGAAGTTGCCTATGAATGGACCTATGGGATCGTTTACAGCCCTAAATGGCTCAAGGGCCTTACCCTGAGCGCGGATTGGTGGCATGTTCACCTGCGATCACTCATATTCTCATTTCTCGGCGCGGAAACCTTTATTGCGAATAACCCCCCGCCTGCACCACCTGCTGTGCAGAACGGGCCGTTGGTGTTTCGTGCGCCCAGCGACATTCCAGGCGTGGTTGGTCCAGTTACCTTGGCAATCAATCCTAACGTCAACGTTTTTGAGGCCCGTTTCGAAGGTCTCGACTACGAAGCGACCTATATTCTGGAGTCGTCGATTTTTGGCCACGCGGATTATGGTCGGCTGACATTCACGCTCAACGGCACATGGCTCTCCCGGGCCAAGTTTCATCCTGGCTTTTTCGGGGAAGATCTAATTGGCATCGCAGGTTCGTTTATCCTTGGGAATTCATTCCCATGGCATCGAGCCAATTTCACTTTGTACTACGACGCGCCGCCTGACACGTGGATGCAAGGTTTCGATGCCGGCGCAGTGGTCCACTGGACTGGCCAATACAATGACGACAATGCGCGGAAAATCTCTGCGTGGACTACGCTGGATCTCATCGTAAACTACACCTTCAACCTGCCACCACCTGCCCCGGCCTCAGTGCCTGGCCT
>QHMQ01000134.1 GCA_003217835.1 Verrucomicrobiota bacterium | reverse complement strand
ACGATCGTGTAATCGCCCGGTTCGTCGGGCGTCCAGCCGTTAGGCGCGTTCCACAGCGACCAGGCGAGATCGCCGCCGGCGTAGTGAATGCTGGCTTCATCCCATGTTTTTCCGTCGTCAAAACTGAGCTCGACCCGCGAGATGCCGCGATCGCCACCGAACGCCATGCCTTTCACTTCGAGGGGACCCGCAAGTTTACTGAGAAAAAACCACGATTCGTGATCCGGCACATCGATGCGGGAGCGCGTTGGAACAATGAAGTCCGGACCCCAGCCTTGCGTTTCGTAAAATCCTTTTGCCTCCGTCGTCGCGACCTCGATTCGCGTGAGCCATTTCACGTGCTTTTCTCCGAAATAGCCGGGCACGATGACCCGCGCGGGATAACCGTGCCGATGCGGCAGCTGCGCACCGTTCATTTCGTAAGCGACAAGCGTGGTCGCATCCATCGCTTTCTCGAGCGGAATCGTGTCGCTGTAATTATCGACGCCCCACAGACGGACTCTTGCGGCATTGGAAAGGGGCACCGCCGGGTCGAGCAGATCATGCATCGGCACGCCTTTCCAAACGGCGTTGCTGATTAATCCGGCGTCCAGCCCATTACTGATACACATCAACGTCGTTTCCTGCTCTACCGGTGTAAAGCCCTGCAAATCTTGAAACCGATAAGTGGCGGAATTTTGTACGAGTCCGGTGACTTCCAAATGCCAAAGATCAACGTTGACGCGAGGATCGACTACGTTTTTGGTAACGCAATAAAATGACTCGTTAGGCGTAATCGGCTGAACGATGCGCCCTTTGTACTGCAGACCATCGTAACTAAACGTGGCCGCGCGATAAAGCTTTCGAATCAGACCCGCGCTGCCGCCTGCAATGAGCATACCCAGCCCGCCCAAGATCAGTGCCCGTCGTCCGATTGCCGGACTAAATTCTCGATCCTTGTTTTCCGATCTTGCCCGAACGAGAAAATGAAATCCGGCAACAAGCGTTCGCTCGAAAACAAAAAAACAAAGCGCCAAGCCAATGAGCGTGACCAACCGCGCGGCGTCGATCGGCAATCCGCGATAATTGGTTCCGAGCATCGGCCAAAGCGCGATTGCGGCCGAAAGGATCGGCAACAGCACAAAAATGCTGATTGTCGCAACTGTGGCGCGCCGGCCGGAATTACGTCTTACGCGCAAGGCGAAAATTGCGCCGGCAATTGCGCCGACAAGAACCTGACCGGCGATTGTCGATCCAACGCCGAGCTGTTTCAAATGATTGTAGCCGCCGACCTTTCCCATAATGGAAAGAAATGGTCCGGGAGAAATGAAGACCGAGAGCCGGTCGCCAATGAGCACAAGCGGTGTCGCCACGCCAAACAGCCACGCCAGAAGCAACATAGCTGTCGTCATCATGATTCCGGCAACCGTGCCGGCGAGCGCGCCGGCCAGAAGTGCTTTTGTTCTGCTCATTGAGCGACTGTCGATCTTACAATTGGATCGAAATGTTGGAATCAAATTATGCTCGCTCGGAGTGTTGTCGCGGCGTTCGCCGCGGCCAGCGTCTCTACGACCTTTCAAACGCAATTCGCAACAACGTCGCGAGAATTCTCGCGCCGGCCACAAACGTCCCGCGCAGCGTTCCGGAAACTTTCGATTCTCCACCAGCTCGGCGATGATGATTCACCGGCACTTCAAGAATGCGCATAGCCGCCCGCGCCGCACGCATCTGCATTTCAAGATTCCAACCGTAGGTTTGCTCGCGCATGCCGAGCCGCTCAAGCGCATCTCGCCGAATCGCGCGAAATGGACACATGTCTGTGTAACGAATCCCATAAAGGAATCGTAAAATGGCGCCAGCGCTGCGCCCGGACAGAATCTGTTGGAAATTCATGCTGCCCGGCTCACGTTGACCACGCGTGCGCGAGCCGATCACGAAATCATACTTTCCTGCAAGAATTGGATCGACAAGGTGATTCACGAACTCGGGGCAATCGCTTCCGTCGCCATCGAGAAATACGACGATATCGCATTCCGGTGAAAGAGAGCGAACACCGGCAGCGCACGCGCGTCCATACCCGCGTCGCGGCTCAGGAATGACTCTCGCGCCTGCGGCGCATGCGCGGTCGGCGGTCCGATCAGTGCTGCCGTTATCGACAACGATGATCTCGTCTGGAACTTTTGTGGCGGCGAGCGCTCGGACGACTCCCATGATCGGCTCTTCTTCGTTCAACGCCGGAATGATGACCGAAACGTTCACTTTACGGCTCGGTGCACGATGCCTTTGCTGCGTAGCATCGTTTCCGCTTCGCTGAAATAATCGCGCACGTCGGATTGCGCGCGAATCCACTCGAGATAGCGCTCGATGCCAGTCGTAAGATCGATATCAGGCTCGTAACCGGCGGCGCGAATGCGCGTGATCTCGCTCGTAATATGACGCATTTCACCAGGCCGAAACTCGCCGTTTATTTCTGGTTGGATCTTGATCCGGAGCGCGGCGGAAAGTTGTTCGGCAACTTCGCGAATCGACGTGCCCCGACTGCTGCCGACATTCACCGGCAGCCCGTCGAGCTTATCCGTCTCTGCGGCGAGCAAATTGGCGCGCGCAATATCTTCAACGAAGCAGAAATCGCGCATTTGCTCACCATCTTCGTAAAGGACCGGCGGCAGGTTGTTCAGCAAACGCGTGCAAAAAATCGCGATCACCCCGGTGTAAGGATTAAAGATCGATTGGCGTGGTCCATACGTGCATGAATATCGCAACGCCACCGTGGGAATACCGACCTGTTTCCCCCAAAGAAGCACCAATCTCTCCTGATCAACCTTCGTCAGGCCGTAAACGGTCTCGCCGGCGACCGGCGCGTTTTCCGGCGTCGGAACACTTTTTGTGGTCGCGCCGCAGATCGGGCAACGCACTTCCCAATCGCCTTTGCGCAGTTGCTCAATGGGACGCACAGACGGAAAAACCAATCCGTGATTCGGGCATTCGCCTGCGCCTTCGCTATAAACAGCCTGCGAGCTCGCAACGACAACTTTCCTAATTGGCAGATGTTTTTCGCGAATAACTTCGAGCATTTGAGCCGTGCCGAGTGAATTCACGTGCACAAATTTGACGATCTCCGGCATGTAACCGCCATAGGCAGCCTGGTGAAAGACGACGTCGATCTTGTCCAGTGCAGCCGTAATGGTTTCGCGATCGCGCAAATCGCCTTCGATGAATCCCGCGTTCGGGTTAATCCACGCTGGCTTGCCGCGTCTGTGCGTATTCGGCTCAAGATTATCGAGCACGCGCACTTTCCAGCCCTCACCCACCAGCAGATCCGTAACATGCGAGCCGATCAGGCCCGCGCCACCGGTCACAAGGGCGCGTTTTCCATGCTTCGACATGACACGCGCAGCGTAATGGACGCGGTTT
>QHMQ01000101.1:14229-15916 GCA_003217835.1 Verrucomicrobiota bacterium | reverse complement strand
TGGATCGCCTCTTCCAGCCGCTCAAAATTGATCGGCTTGGTGAGATGCTCAGAGAAGCCCGCCGCTCGGGCTTCGCTTACGTCGTGTTCTGTTCCAAAGCCGCTGAGGGCAATTCCGAGCAAGCCTTTGCTGTCTCGCAATTCGCGCATTAGATCATAGCCGCTGCGATCCGGTAGTCCGATGTCACTGATGAGCAGGTCGAAATCCTGTTCGTGGGTCTTTTCCACAGCCTGCTCGGCGGAATGAGCCACTGTAATCTCGTAGCCGCGACGTTCGAGCATCATCTTCATCCCAGTGCAAGTATCCCGATGGTCATCCACCACGAGAACGCGCCGAAGCGTGGGCAGTCTCGGCTCACCTTCCCTGGTGGCAGACGGACCCTCCTCAGCTCCGTCGCCCACCGCGGAGGGTGCGGACACCGTTTTCAAGTTTAGCGAAAAAGTCGAGCCACGATCCTTTCCCGGGCTCTCGACCCGAATTTTTCCGCCATGCGCATCAACCATCGCTTTCGAGATGGCAAGACCGAGACCAAGACCGCCAAAACGGCGGGTGATGGCGATTTGGCCCTGTTCGAAAGCGTTGAAAATTTTGTCGATCTTTTCCGGCTCGATCCCAATGCCAGTATCTCTGATTCGGATTTCAATCTCCTCCGATGTCGGGTTAACGGTTTCAATAATAATACCGCCTTTTTCCGGGGTGAATTTCACGCTGTTCTTGATGAGATTCCAAAACACCTGTTGCAAACGCGCTGGATCTCCTTCGACATGGGCTTGAGCGGCGCGGAGCCGAAATTCCACTTGAAGATCCTTGGCGGCGATGTCGTCGCGGCAAATTTCGTGCGCGCGCTGCAGGATTTCATGGACGCAAATAATTTCAAAGCTTAACTGCAGCTTGCCTTTTGCGATCCGCGTTACATCGAGTAAGTCGTCGATCAATCGCGCTTCCAGTTCAACATTGCGTCGGATGACCTCGAGCGCTTCCCGCACCGGACGGGAATCTGGAATGTTCGCTTCCAATTCGCCCACCATCGCGATCACAGGCGAGAGGGGATTGCGCAGCTCATGGGAGAGCAGCGCGAGGAACTGGTCTTTTGCTGCATTTGCGCCAATCAGTTCCTGGCGCAGCGTAACGTCGCGCGTCTTGTCTTCGAGGAGATAAAGTACGCCCTGAACGGTCTGGTGCGGACCTTGCAGCCGGAGCAGGTTGATATTTACAAAGTGCGTCATGCCCGCTTTGTCTTTTAACGGCTCTTCGATCAGTTGAAATGGCGTGCCAAAAGAAAGCACTTTCTCGATCGCTCCCGCGGGGGCGATCTTCACATCATCATAAGTTGCTTCCGTGACGTCGCGACCGGGCGGCAAAGTTCCAAAACGCTGCACCATTTGCGCGAAAGCATCGTTCGCTTGGAGAAAACGGCGAGAAGTCGGATCGATAAAAGCGATGCCGCTGGGCATATTCGCCAGGATCTTTTCATTAAAGATGACTTCACGCTCGATGCGCCGGGTGGCTTCGGTTTGGCGTTGATAAAACGTGCTCCCGAGCCACGCGAAAATCGCCGTGAGCACGATTAGCCAGGCCGCGAGGACAGTCATTCGTCCCAGCAGGTCATGGACTGGTTTGTAAGCGATTGCTTTTGGTTGCTCAGCCACAGCCACCCAGCCGGTCGATTCGATCGGACTGAAAGAAT
>QHMQ01000101.1:0-14128 GCA_003217835.1 Verrucomicrobiota bacterium | reverse complement strand
GCAGAGGGACTGATCGGCGAACTCAATCGTGGCTAAACGTCGCCCGATTCTTTCCACCAACACGGAGATCCCGAGATAGCCGACGATTTTGCGATCCGGGGCCCGCACTGCGCCGACGATATTGGTCGCCATGCGCTGATCCGGCAAGCGTCGATGAACCGCCGAGACGAAGGCTCCGTTTAACGCCTGCGCTTGCTCCCGCCATTGGTCGGAATCAAAATCTTTGCCGATCAAATCTGGATCGTTGGGGATCGATGCGATAAGACGGCCGTCGGGCGCTGTCATGAACATTCCGTCGATAAGCGGATGGGCGTAAAATGCTGAGCTGAGCCATTGTTCAGCCGCAGCCTGGGGATTCGGCGCGCTCAAGATTTTCGCGAACTCTGGCAGCGTCTGATAGTACTCAATGATACTACTGGTCCGGCTGAGGTCATGGTTGACGAGATGGCCCACTAATTGAATGAATGTTTGCCGATCCCGCAGAATTCGTGATTCAAGAGTCTTTGTCAGGATCGTGTAGGAAACGACCAGTGTTAAGATCGACGGGATCCATCCGGCCAGAAGGATCGGAAAGATGATCTTCAAGCGTTCGAAACGGCCGCGTCTCTGTTTCTCAAATCTATCGCGCAATTGCATTCCGGTGGTCTGCGAAAAATCGGCTCATCACCAATTAACCTGGTTGCCGTCTCAGGCAAGGCGAATGTCCACAGCGGCTTCGCTTAGTCGATTTGACGAATTGCGAGGTTTAACTCGCGGCTGGGAGGACTCGCTTTGGGAAACTCTCGCTCCAATTGCTCAAAAGGCAGAGGTCTAAGATCCTTGAGCTGCTGGAAAATGCGCGCGATCGACGGCGCGGTAGAAGGATAACGCCTAATTCCTCGCGTTCGTATCCCTGTTCAAAGAGCGGTTCCTCTTGCGCCATCACGGGTCTTACAAGGCCGGTCGCACCCGCAATTACGAAGATCGGCAATGAACACAACATTCTCGCTCTCTGCGCTATGCCCGGATGCTTTTTTCGCGCTACGGTCGCCATTTTTAGAGGCAAACGTACGATTTTTTTTGATTTGACGCGCATGCTGGAAACGGCATGATGTCGCCCTTGCTGCCTTAACCACTGGCAGCTGCGCAAACTCCCATGCAAGGAAGCCTCGGACACATTATTTGGACGGTCTGCTATCTGAGCGTGCTGATCGGTCTTTCGGCTTACGGTGTCCATCGCTACTTCATCATTTATCTGTTTCTCAAAAACAGGAAGCGAGAACCGGTCCCCGACCGACAGTTTGAGCAACTGCCGAAAGTGACGGTGCAGTTGCCGATCTTCAACGAAATTTACGTGGTCGAGCGCTTGCTTCGCTCGGTCAGCGAGTTGGATTATCCGAGGGAGCTTCTCCAGATCCAGGTGCTCGATGATTCAACGGATGATACGCGCGAGCTTGTCTCGTCGTGCGCGGACGAATTACGTGGGCGCGGTTTCAATGTTCAACGCATTCATCGTGTTGATCGGACTGGTTTCAAGGCGGGTGCGCTGGCCGTAGGACTCGAAGCCGCGGAAGGCGAATTCGTTTGTATCCTTGATGCCGATTTTGTTCCAGAACCGGATTTACTAAAACGCACGATCCATTTCTTCACCGATCCGAAAATAGGAATGATCCAGACCAGGTGGGGGCATTTGAATCGCGGTTATTCATTGCTTACGCGCATGCAGGCAATCTTTCTCGATGGGCATCTTTTGCTCGAGCAGACCGCTCGCAGCCGGAGTGGCCGCTTTTTCAACTTTAACGGAACCGCCGGTCTTTGGCGGCGCACATGTATTGAACAAGGCGGAGGGTGGCAGCATGATACTCTGTGTGAAGATCTCGATCTTAGCTATCGCGCTCAGCTCGAGGGCTGGAAATTTATTTTTTTGTCCGATGTTGTGACTCCCGCTGAGCTGCCGGTAGACATGAACGGATTTAAGTCTCAGCAGCATCGCTGGACAAAGGGATCCATCCAAACCTGCAAAAAATTGTTGCCCACGATTTGGCGCAGCCGACTCCCATTTGCGATTAAACTTGAGGCCACATGTCATTTGATGTCGAACTTCGCCTACTTGTTGCTTGCCTTTTTATGCGTCCTCCTGCATCCCTCTACCGGAGCTCCCCACGGCAGCTGGCTTCGAACACTTCTGGTCGACGTCCCGATTTTCATCGCGGCATCGGGATCGGTCGCGGTGTTTTATTTTTGCGCCCAACGTGAACTCCATCCGCGAACATGGATGAAGGAAATTCTTTTTTTGCCATGTTTGGTCGCCCTCGGCGTTGGTCTCTCGCTCAACAACGCGCGCGCCGTGCTCGAAGCTCTCTTCAATCACAAATCCGATTTCACGCGAACGCCCAAGTACGGGATCGAACGCAAATCTCAACCGTGGCGGACCTGCAAATACAGACCGCTCAAATCGGCGCTCCCACTCGCAGAGCTGGCTTTCGCGATTTATTTCACCTACTTCCTTTGGTTCGCAATTATCCATGGACAGTTCATTTCCGTTCCGTTCCTGCTCATGTTCCAAGCCGGTTTTCTTTACGTCTGTCTCTCTTCCCTGGCGACTCGCTGGCCCAAGATCAGCTTTGGTGGTCCGCCATCGGCGACCGCAATTCCCGCGTGACAAAATGCAAATTGTCGAGTAAGAAGGTGCGCATGCGCTGGCCCTTGGCTGTAATTCTGAGCTTAATTTCAGTTGCTCCTGCGGTTTTTGCCACACAAGTCGACCCTTCAACGCGCCTCGTAATCAGCGTCCGCGATCAGAAGCTGATGCTTCTACAAAATGGCGGCAAGGTCGCAACTTATCCTATTTCCACTTCGATGTTCGGGCTGGGCGACTATTGGGGACGAATGACAACTCCTCTCGGTTACCTCGCAGTTGCCCAAAAAATCGGGGACCACGCACCGATCGGCGCCGTGTTTCATAATCGCCGGTTTACGGGGGAAATTCTGGCGCCAAATGCCCCCGGCCGCGATCCCGTGATTACGCGCATCATTTGGCTGCGCGGACTTGAAGCTCAAAACGCACTTGCCTTTAGGCGCTGCATTTACATCCATGGTACGCCACAAGAGAAGACGATCGGTCGACCCGCCAGCTACGGTTGCATCCGGATGAAATCGAGCGACGTCGCTGCTCTATATAATCAGCTTACGCTTGGCTCGATCGTGCAAATTGTTCCTGATCGTTTGCCCAAGGTGCCAAAGGCCGCGCCGGTGCCATCGAGTAGCACGCTGGTGGCGGTGGCTGAAAAGGCAAATGGCCAGGATCAGCTTGGCTCCGCATCCGCGCCGGCTCCACTCAGCGTCGAACAAATGCGAATGAGGGGAGCGCTCGCTGCAGAGCGACAAAAAAGTCAAGCTCGCGGCGAACAAACGAACACAACGCGCGGGTCTATTGTGCGTCCGATAGATAAAGTGCCGCCTACGCTGAACAAGGGCGCGGTAACCGCCCAAAACAGTCCGGGCGCATAAGGGTAATCAGTCGGCGCCATTTGGGTGAGAGTGCGAGCTCTTGACAATCGCAATTGCGACCGCGAGCGTCCACGTTTCACAATTTCTTGTAATCAATGGCCAACACGAGATCAGCTGCCAAGCGCACCCGCCAGACATTGAAGCGCTCACTCCGCAATCGCAGTGTGGTGACACGTCTGCGCACAATGCAAAAACAGGTGCGTTCCTCAGAAATGCCCAACTTGGATGGAATTCGCGCGGTCATCTCGGCGATCGATAAAGCTGCAAAGCGCAGGATCATTCATCGCAATACTGCTAATCGCCGCAAAGCGCGACTCAACAAAGCGCTCGCCGCCGCATCCACGAAGTAGTTTTAGAGTCGACTCTTAAACTCGCGCCGCGGTCCATCAGGGCCTGGAGCAAATCGTCTTTGCATCTGTCGCGAGACGGCTAGATTCTCCCGAATGATTCCGGCTCTTCTTCTCGTATTTTCGGCCGTCGCTTATCGTGTGACGTCAGGCCTTTTGATTCATTCCGGCGCAAGCTGGCTTTCCAATTTTGCGCCGCTTGCGGCCATCGCCCTCTGCAGCGCAGCGTACTTTCCAAAAAAATACAAATTCGCCGTGCCGTTTGTTACCCTTTTTATTTCCGACGCGGTGCTTAATTTTCGCTACGGTGCGCCCTTGCTCGATCCGCAGATTCTCTGTCGCTATTTGGCGCTCGCCCTGATCGGATGCATCGGGCTTCTTCTACAGAATCGTGCGTCCCTGAAGACGCTTCTCCCGGCTTCAGTCGTTGGATCTACAATTTTTTACGGAATCACGAACGCGTTCTCGTGGTTAAGCGATCCAGGCTACGCGAAAAATTTGGCAGGACTCGTGCAGGCGGTCACGGTGGGGTTGCCTCAGTACAGCGCGACCCCGAGCTGGATGTTTTTCCGCAACTCGCTCCTGAGCGATCTCGTTTTCACGCTGCTCTTTATTGTTTGCATGAACCTGGGCCGAAGCGCTGAACGGTCGCGTGCCCGCGCTGCGGTTCCGCGCACGGCGTGATCGCCATGCAGTCGGTAGAGCAGCGCGACGAAGTCGAGATGCTTTCGCTGATGCTATTGATCCGGCGGTTTGAGGAACGCGCCAGCCAGCAGTATCAAGCGCAGAAGATCGGCGGTTTTTGTCATCTTTACATTGGTCAGGAGGCTGTTGTGGCCGGCGCGATCGCGGCCGTGCGCGACGATGATTACGTCATCACCGCTTATCGCGATCACGCGCACGCTCTTGCTCGCGGCACGAGCGCCGATGCGTGCATGGCGGAGCTTTTTGGAAAGGAAGCCGGTTGTTCGCGAGGCTTGGGCGGTTCGATGCATTTCTTTAACCGGCAAAATCACATGTACGGCGGTCACGCGATTGTCGGTGCCCACGTCCCACTGGCGGTTGGGCTGGCCTTTGCCATTAAGTACCGCGGCGAAGATCGCGTAACTCTGTGTTTCTTCGGGGACGGTGCGATCAATCAAGGCTCTTTCCACGAAGCCTTGAATCTAGCTGCGCTTTTCAAGTTGCCGATCGTTTTCATTTGCGAAAACAACCTCTTCGCCATGGGTACCTCGGTGAAAAGATCGACATCGCTCAAGCAGATTGTCGATCGGGCGGAGGGGTACGACATTCCCGGTGAGATTGTCGATGGAATGAACTTCCGCGAAGTTCGCGATAAGATCGCCGAGATTGTGCATTCCATCCGCAAGGAGCCGCATCCGGCGTTCGTTGAAATCCGCACTTATCGCTATCGTGGCCACTCGATGTCCGATCCGGCAAGTTACCGGACCAAGCAGGAACTGGAGAAATATCGACTCGACGATCCAATCACGCGTTTGCGGGCGCAGCTCACGCGGGAGGGGAAACTAACGAACGAACAATTCGATCAGATCGACAAGCACGCCAAGGAGACAGTGCTAGCCTCCGTAAAGTTTGCCGAGAAAAGCCCGGAGCTGCCGCTCGATAAGCTTTACGATTATACTTACGCCAACGGCGCAAAACCGTGAGGGAGATTACCTATCGTCAGGCGCTCAATGAAGCGCTCGCGGAAGAACTGGAGCGCGACCCGGATGTTTTCCTCATGGGCGAAGAGGTTGCGGAATACAATGGCGCTTACAAAGTGAGCCAGGGCTTGCTCGAGCGCTTCGGGCCAAGACGCATTATCGACACTCCGATTAGCGAGAACGGATTCGCGGGCCTGGGCGTTGGGGCCGCGATGGTCGGGTTGCGGCCGATTATTGAGTTCATGACGTTTAGCTTTTCACTGGTCGCGTTCGACCAGGTTGTGAACAACGCCCCAAACATGTTCACGATGTCGGGTGGACAGTTCAACATTCCCATCACATTTCGCGGGCCGAACGGGCCCGCGCATCAACTTGGCGCGACCCATTCGCATGCCACCGAACCGCTCTATGCCAACTCGCCCGGCTTGAAAATTTGCACGCCCGCTACCCCACGTGACGCGAAAGGCTTGTTGAAAACAGCTGTGCGCGACAACAATCCGGTGCTCGTCTTGGAAGCGGAACTTCTTTACAGCTCGAAAGGAATGGTCGAGCCGCCGGATGAGGAACTTCTCATTCCGCTCGGGCGCGCCGAGGTGAAGCGCGAAGGCAGCGATGTCTCGATCATCTGTTATGCGCAGACTGTTCGGCTCGCGCTTGCGACAGCGGCAAAGTTGGAAGAAGAGGACATCTCCGCGGAGATTGTCGATCTTCGCTCGATCAAACCCCTGGACGAAAAGGCGATTTTCGATTCAGTCGCGAAAACGCATCGTGTGGTGATTGTGGAACAGGACCGTCCGTTCTGCGGAGTTGGCGCGGAAGTCTGTTATCGAATTCAAAAAAATGTTTTTGACGAGCTCGATGCGCCGATCCTACGCGTATCACAAGAAGATGTCCCGATGCCTTACAACGAACGTCTAGAGAAAGCCGTTCTGCCGAATGCCGATAAGCTGATCGCGGCCGTGAAGAAAGTTTGTTACGCGTGATTGTCGATCGTCGCTTCAACGGTTCAACGGTTTAACGTTTCAACGAATCACATGCCTGAGATCCAGATGCCCAAACTGAGCGACACGATGACGGAAGGAACGCTCGTCGCTTGGAAGAAAAAGAAAGGCGACAAGGTTTCGGCTGGAGACGTGCTCGCCGAAATCGAGACCGATAAGGCGACCATGGAATGGGAATCGCCGGAAGACGGTACGCTCACCGAAATTTATGTGGAAGAAGGCGGCAAGGTAAATGTCGGCGACAAAATTGCGTTCGTTGGTGGGGAAGGAGAAGAAGCGCCGGTTGAGGAAAAAAAAGAAGAGACAAAGGAACCGTCCGAGAAGGAAGAAGAAAAGAAGCCTGAAGAAACCAAGGCGAAAGAGAAAGAGCCGAAAGAAGGAGAAAAAAAGGAACCGAAAAAAAAAGAGCCAGAGAAGAAAGGTGAGCCGAAAAAGAAGGAAAAGAAAGAGAAAGCTGTAGAGGCAGGCGTGCCGCCTGCGCAGCCGACACGGCTGCAACCACAGACCGAAGAAGCGCGCGTAAAGGCTACACCGGTGGCGCGACGAGTTGCGGCCGAGCTCGGTGTCGACCTTTCCAGTGTGAAAGGTACCGGGCCGGAGGGTCGTGTGACCGAAACCGATGTGCGCGCCGCTGCGAAATCAAAAGGCGCTGCTCAAAAAGTTCCCGCCCCCTCGATCAAGGCTGGCGAGAGCGCACGTATTCAGCTCTCGGGCATGCGCAAGATTATTGCGCAACGCCTCGTCGAAAGCCTGGGCCCGGTTCCGCATTTCTATCTCAACATCGACATCGACGCCGGCCCGCTTATGGCTGCGCGTGAGGAATTGAAATCCGCCGGCGAAGGCGCAGAGGCCTCGAAAATCACCGTTAACGATTTCGTTTTGAAAGCAGCGGTCCAAGCCGCGGTCAAAGTGCCAAGAGTAAATGCGTCTTTCGATGGCGACGCGATTGTCCAGTACGCCGATGTCGATCTAGGCATTGCGGTCGCGATTGAAGATGGGCTATTGACGCCTGTCGTTCGCGCGGCGCAAAACAAATCGCTGCGCGAAATCAGCGAAGCGGTGAGAGATCTCGCGCACCGCGCGCGCAACAAACGGATGAAGCCGGAAGAATTTCAGGGAGGGACATTCACCGTCTCAAATCTCGGCGGCATGGCCATCGACAGTTTTTCCGCAGTCATCAATCCGCCCCAAGGCTTCATCCTTGCGATCGGCAGGATCACAAAAATGCCGGTAATCGACGATGGCGACCAAATCGTCGTCGGCCATCGCATGACGATCACGATGAGCTGCGATCATCGTGTGATTGACGGCGCTCTCGGCGCGGCCTACCTAAAAGAACTCCGCCATTTGCTCGAGAATCCCGCGCTCTTGTTGGTTTGAAGGGAGCGTTAGCGATCTTGTGTGGACAAGCTGCCCACGCGAGCTAACAGGCTGGAAGATTGTGTGACGTGATCGGCTGAGGAATACGAGGCGCTACGAACCTGCGGTTTCCCACGTCATGAAATCATCGAGGCTTTGCCTGGTTTTGCCGACCGCCAACGCGATAACGGTCGCATCATCCACAAAGCCAAGGAACGGGATCTCATCAGGAATCAAATCGAACGGGTCAACCAAATAGCTGATCGCCGCAATGATGGAGAGTAACGCGTCTTGCGGAACCATGCGGTACTCGCCGCGATAATACGCGCGGATCAACCGCAGCATGGCTTGAACGTAAGCCCAGTTTTCTTTAAAGGGCTGCCTCGGGATCGACGCCGCTTTGGCAGCCGCTTCATCGAAAAGCGAACGCAACCGCACTGGGTCAATCGCATACGATTTTGCGTCGATTATCGCTTTGGCGAACGCTCTACTTCGAATAGCAGCTTTCTGGTAGGGAACACGACGCTTCTCCATCTTCTTTGGAGCTGATCGCGTTTTTCCTGGTTTGCGCGATTTCGTTTTCGACTTTCTCATGCCACTCGCCATGAAAGCAGCTCGATTTGTTAATGAAAAGTCGATTCGTCTGACTTTACGATCGACAATGGAGCCAGCGGGAGGCGAGTCGATCAATCTGTCTTACTGCTTGGTCGTGAGGACTAAAGGCGACGGTTCTGGCCCATAGGCGAAACCAAGTTCCGTTAGACGATCGGGAGTAACCTGACTTTTCGCAGCCCTTCATTGATATGTTTGATTTGAAACTTCGGGACTGTAAGATCGACAAGAATCGTGTCGAACAATTCGGCCGACAAAAAAATTTTGCGCACGACTTTTTTTGTTATTCACGCGACGCGCGGCCTGATTGGCGATCAAAGCACGCGGCGCAAGACAATGTTCGCTATACTCCTCATTGCGCTCGTGCTTTTATTCTCTGGATCGACATTTTTGCGGTCAGCGTTGAATCCACGCGACCATCCCGGCCTGTTCATTGCATTTTGGCTGGCGTGCGCGTGGCTTACGCTGACGGCGCTTTTACTGTCGGTTTTCGATTTGCTAATGCTGAGAATAGAGGCGCGGAAAGCGCAAAGAACCTTGCGCGAAAAGCTTTCCCAAATTGAAACTCCAGACTCGCCAAACGCAGAAGACAACGAATAATTCCAATGTGAGCATGGGATCCGCACCGGCTGCGATTTCGCGCGGCGGCTGGAAACTTCGTGAGCAAATGGAGGCCGATGAGCGACGCGTGCTCGCCCCGTTCGCGCAAAAATCTGGCGATTCGCGTGGCCGAAAATATCGGGAGTCCAGTCACGCATACCGCACAGAATTTCAGCGTGATCGAGCACGGATCATTCACTCCCGTGCCTTCCGCCGACTGGAATACAAGACCCAGGTTTTCCTGAACGGGACCGGCGACCATTTGCGCACGCGCTTGACGCATTCGATTGAAGTGGCGTCGATCAGCCGGACAATTGCGCGGTCGTTATCGCTGAACGAAGATCTGGCGGAAACAATCGCTCTCGCCCACGATCTCGGGCATTCGCCCTTCGGACATTCTGGCGAAGAAATGCTGGCGGAATGTATGCGGGAGCATGGGGGGTTCGAACATAACAGACAAAGCTTGCGCGTCGTGGAGCTCCTCGAAAACGCGTATCCGAACTTTGATGGGCTGAACTTGACGTTCGAAGTGCGTGAAGGTTTGCGAAAGCGCCAGGCCTTCTATGATCCGCCCACCCCAGAAGAAGAGAAGTATCGTTGTCCATCACTAGAGGCGCAGATCGCAAACCTGGCAGACGAGATTACTTATTATAGTCACGATCTTGATGATGCGCTGGACTTTGAGATCTTGAGCGGACCGCAACTGGAAGAAGATGCGGTGTGGCAACGAAGCCATCGCGCGGTGCTCAGGCGCTATCCCGAGGCCCGCGAACCCGAACTTCACAAACTTATTATTCGCGACATTATCGACGTGGAGGTCCATGACGTCGTCACCACAAGTGCGCAATCGATTGTTGATGTTGGAGTGCAAAGCGCAGATGAAGTGCGCAAGCAACAATCACCGCTAATTCGCTACAGCGATGATTTATTGGCAGCCAACCGCGAGTTGCGCCGCTTTTTATATCAGAATGTTTATTACCATCCCCGTGTGGCGGAGGTGAACCGGCGAGCATGTGAGATGCTGAGGAAAGTTTTCGAAACCTACGTTGTCGATCCAGACCGCCTTGGCGAAACGGCAGCAAAAAGGATCGAAGCGGAAGGGCTGCACCGAACGGTCTGTGATTACGTAGCGGGAATGACCGATCGATATCTGATGGAGGAATACGCGCGGATAACCGCCCTGTAGCTGCTTCGCTTTCCCAAGCGGCTGCAGGGGTGCCGGCCACAGCGTCACGCGGCCGCGCTGCCGCTTTCTTCCCGTAAATATTGGATCACGAGCCGCAGCCGCTGATTTACGGAAAGCTCCTCGAGAACGCGTTGGCGGCGGAGGGCATCGCTCACGAAAGTTGAGGCGACCAGATCGGCGAGCATTTCTGGATCACTCAAATCGGAGAGGTAGCGATCTACTTTTGAAGGAAGTTGTCGTCGCCCGTCTCCTTTCAGGTTCGAATAAAGCTCCAAGACCTTTGTGGCGAGCGCCTCGGTTTCGATCGAAGGAGAGGAGTCGGATTCAAGTGGCTCAATCGTCGCGATCGGGAAAGGGGCCTCCTTCTCAAAGTCCGTGAGTTGGACGCGCTCCAATCCTTGTAGAATTAGATTCGAAGTGCCGTCGCCGCGTGAAACGCAGGCGCGGATGAGGCCGACACCGACAGTGTGAAAGAAATCCGCGGACGACTGCCATTCTGCGCAGTGCGGTTTAATCAACGCCACGCAAAACATGCGGTGATGACTGAGCGCGTGTTTCAGCATCTGGCGGTAGCGTAACTCGAAAATGTAAAGTGGAAGCAGCGCGTGTGGAAAAAGTAAGGCGCCAGGCAACGGCATAACTGGCACTTGCTCAGGCAAAATTACAGATTCATCCATGTGCTTAGCCTAATATAAAATATGCGTGCCGCGGGAAGAGCAAGCAGTCGGCACACTTTCAAAATAGTCGTGATCGAACCTCAACCAATTCCGAAGGCGCGAAGTTGTTCGAGCGACATTTGACCTTCGACGTGGTTCTTGCCAAGCGACGCATAGATAAGCCCCGAGCCGCAATGTGCGAGAAGAACGCGAGAGATTGCGCCAAGTTTTCCGATTCCCATGACACTGACAGTAAGGTCGACGTCTTTCTTTGTCATGAAGTCAAGCAGTCGCGCGAGCTGGGCCGGCGTGTCCGTGCGGGTGGCAACCTTGAAAATATCTGCGCCCCATGATTTCGCAGCGCGCGCTTTAGTCTGCAACGTCCGCGAGTGCGGCGTGGATTTCAGATTATGATATGAAATGATGCGCCGGACGTTTTTGATGCCTGCCAGTTTGAGTATCGATCGAAGGGCGGACGCCGAGCGCAGCTCAACATCGACATAGCGGGCCCGATGCAGAAAACGAGAAAGCAGATCGCGCCGATGCCGGATCGACAATTTGTTTGCGCCGCCCTCTTGCGGATGCCGCGCGGTAATGATGAGTGGTGTGCGTAATTTCGACGCCTTATTTTCTACCGCATCAAGATCTCCAGCGAGTTGGTCCAATCGCAGTTCGAATAAATCTGGCGGTTTCCGCAGTCGAATGGCGGAATCCAAGTCCGCGCGTGAGTGGATTACGCCAACAAGACGAGGGAGTGGCCGGAGTTTCTTGACCGGTTTACGGGCTGTCATTTCTGAGATTTGTGGGCGCCGCCGTGCAAAGCGAAACGTGAACACTAATATAATAAGAGGCGGGCGGAATGGCTGCTGCTTTATCCCTGCGGTGCGTGACGCGAAAGCATCCTCTCAACATACTTGGCAAGAATGTCGAACTCGAGGTTTACCAATCCGCCAGCTTCGGCACGGGCAAGGTTGGTATGACGTTTCGTATGGGGGATGATCCAGACCGTGAAACTTTGCGGCGAAACATCAGCGACTGTCAGGCTGATGCCATCGATGGCAATCGATCCTTTGCCAGCGACATAGCGCGCAAACTCGGCGGGTAATGCAACTTCCAAGCGATGGTCGCCCTTGCTTTGCTCAAAAGCGATGATTCGCGATGCGCAATCGACGTGGCCCTGCACGAAATGTCCACCGAACCGGCCGTCCGCGGGGAGAGCGCGCTCTAGATTTACGCCACTGCCGCGCCGCAACATCTTTAGGTTTGTGCGATCGAGTGTTTCCTCGAGGAGATTGAACGTGAGCTGATCACCACGATGGGCAGTTAAGGTCAGGCAACATCCATTCACGGCCACGCTGTCACCAGTCCGAATCCTTTTTGCGATCCGCGACGTGACGATTCGCAGCTGCTTGCTGTGCTCCCTCTCGCGAATCGACATCACGGTGCCGACTTCTTCGATCAGACCGGTAAACATCGATCAACTTCTAGCTGCGCAAAATTACCCAGTAAACCAGCAAAAGTACCGGCAACAGGATGGGAAGAGAAAACTTTATCGCAAAGCCAATAAAACTTGGTGTGTGCATTCCGTGCTGCTCGGCGATCGCCTTGATCATGAAATTGGGACTGTTGCCGATGTAGGTCGCGGCTCCGAACAAAACCGCCCCCATGGAAATGACCTCCATCTCGGCTTTGCCGCTGCCAAGAAATTGGCGCATGGCAGCGGGATCTTCGATACTAAGACCAATTCGGCCGAGGGCGTTAGCCAGGAACGTCAAATAGGTTGGCGCATTGTCGAGCACCGCGGACAAGCCGCCGGTGATCCAGTAAAATTTCGCGGGCGTATCGATGGCAAGATCGCGCGCGTGGAGTTGCATGTAATCGAGTACCGGAACCATCGTGAGAAAAATTCCGAGAAAGAGCCAGCCGACCTCCTTCGCCGGGGCAAACGAAAATTCATTGGCCGCATGGACATTTTTCGGTGTTGCGAAATACGATCCAACGGCGGCCGCGAGCATAACCGCTTCGCGTAGAAATAGCGGGCGCTCGATGAAAAGCGCACCGAGAATGATCGCGAGAAAGAAAATGTTCCGCAGCCCGTCGATACCGATCTTGCGCACACCGGTTTCCTCTTCACGAACAATCGCCGGTGCGCGGCGAAAATTATGTCGATCGACGAGATAAAATGTCAGAAGCAGACTGAGCAACGCGATGGACCAGGCCAGCCAGCAGTGCTGAACCATCCACCAAAATGGGACGCCTTTGAGATAGCCAAGAAAAAGCGGTGGGCCCATCGGCGTTAGTCCGCCTCCCAGATTGCTTACGAGGAAGATGAAGAACGCCGTGTGCAAACCGGTGTAACGATATTTGTTCACTCGAATCCATGGGCGAATAAAGAGCATCGACGCGCCCATTGTGCCGAGAACGTTGCCCGCGATTGTTCCGAGAAATAGGAATACGCAATTAAAAAATGGAGTGGATTTCCCGCGAATCTGTACGTGAATCCCGCCTGCGACGACGAAGAGCGAGCCTACCAACGCCATGAAATGGATGTAATCGCCGCCTTCGTGCAGGATGCGTTCCGGCTGCCGAATCCCGAAGAGATAGTACCCGGTTGTGATGGCTGCGAGGAAAAGCGCAACAAGATGATAATAGCGTTCCCAATGATGTTTCAGGACGATTGGCAGAAGCGCGATGGAAACCAAGAGCGCCGCAAAAGGCAGCATGATCAACCGATTGGGTTCGATCTGCGCAGCCGCCGCCAAAACGAAATTACTCATCAGGAATCCCGCATGAATGCGGACGGCAGCGATGCGACAAAAGCAAATTTCATGCAACCAGAATTAACTGGAAAATATCGGTGTCGTCTGCACGACTGAATGACTTCTTCGATGTCCTCGATGACGAACTCGGCTGGCGGCTAATCGCGCCGGCAGCGATTTGCACGCACTCGAATTTTCTCGAATTCCGTCGCGTGCATTGGCGCGAGAGTACCTGGCAATCGCGAGAAACGCCAAGGCAACAGGGTAGTCGTCCCGTTCAAAAATATTTTCAAAAAAGTGAAAAAAGGCTTGTCAGCTTTCTAAATTTTCAATAAACGAGAATTCGTGACGACAAACAGACGGCTTCAGCCGTTCAAAATATTTTCAAAAAAGTGAAAAAAAAGCTTGTCAGCCTTTCAGAAATTCAATAATCCCTACGAAAACCTAACCAAACC
>QHMQ01000139.1 GCA_003217835.1 Verrucomicrobiota bacterium | reverse complement strand
TCGCGACAGCGAAATGAAAATCACGCGCAGCGCATCCGGTCTTCTCGGATTGGCAATGCTGCTTTGGACTGCGGATGCCGGCCTCGCTCAATCGCCACCCGAAGTGCGCCGGGCTCGGCCGATAGATGAGCCACCAGTCGCGCGGGCGCTCCCACTCGAGGAACCGCCAGCGCCAGTTCCCCGCCGTTCAGCGGAGGAACCTTCCGAACCGGCAGCGCAGGATACCGAAGCACCTGACCGCCGCCAACTCGACTACGCGAACGCACTCTTTACTCGCAAGCTCTACGATCTCGCTGTCCCGGAGTATCAGAAATATCTGGACGATTACCCGGGCCGCTCCGGTCGGGCGAACGCGTATTTTTCGCTCGGCGAATGCTGTCGAAATCTGAATCGTCCATCAAGCGCTCGGACGAATTTCCAGAAAGTCCTCAGTGATTATAGTGATAGCGAGTTTGCTGGACCGGCTGCGTACGCGCTGGCCGAGATGGCTTTCACGCAGAAGGATTATGCTGCCGCCCTTCCGCTCTTCCACCGTTCGGCCGCAAAATCAAAGGAATCAGCCGTGGCGCTTTCCGCGCGGTATTTCGAGGCGCGCTGCCTCGAAATCCTCGGTCGCAAAGATGAAGCCTCCGATATTTATCAGGAGGTTGCTGCGACTGGAAATCCGAATCCGTATCGCGAGGACGCGCGATTGACAGCAGCGTCCATTCTCGTTGGGCGCGGCAGAAAAATCGATGCGCTGAAGCAATACGAAGCTCTTTCAAACGAAACGCAAAAGCCGACCTTAAAAGCGGAGGCGGCTGTGCGCGCCGGCATGATCGCTCTCGATCTTGTGCAAGCGGATAAGGGCAAGATCGACAAGGCAATGGTCGATAGAGCCACAAGCTTGCTGCAAAAAGGTCGAAGCCTTCCGGAAGCCGGAAAATTCCGGGCAATTGCGCAGGTGGGATTGCGCCGGTTGCAATACCAATCCGGTCAATACGCGCAGCTGCTGACTGATTACAAGAAAGAGCAGGAAAAGCTTCCGGAGGCGGCCCAGGCTGAAGTGATGTTGCTCGCTGCAAACAGCGAGCGGCAACTTGATCACGCCGACAAAGCTGAGGAACTTTATCGGCAGATTATCGCCAAATATCCGGATCGAGAGGAGGCGAAAGACGCGGCGTATCAGCGATTGATCAACATCTACAACTCGGATCCGTCCGCGCTCCTTGCCGAAGTGGAGGAGTTTCTCAAAACGAATCCTACAGGCGAACGCGCGGACCAGGTGAAGCTCTTAAAGGCGGAAGCGCTCTACAAACAACAGAATTACACGGAGGCGGTGCCGATCTATGCCGAGCTGCGCGCCTCCCAGCTTTCGCCAAAGTTGCGCGCCGAATCGGCCTATAAACTCGGCTTGTGTTACGTGCAGACGAAAAATGCTCCCGAGACTGTCGAAGCTTTTACGTATTACCTGCAAACGTTTCCAGATAACCCGCAGGTGCCTGCGGCTTTGGCTCAGCGCGCTTTGGCTTACGAACAAGATAAGAATTACAACGCCGCGCTTTCCGATTTAAACATCATCATCACAAAATATCTCAGCGCGCGGGAGCGGGAGGCGGCGCTGCAAATGAAAGCATTGATTCTCGGGCAACAGGAGAATGCGAAAGGCATGATCGACACGTTTCGCCAGCTCCTGAAAGAATTTCCGAAGAGCCCGGCCGCGGCCCAGGCACAATATTATATCGGTAAAGCAGCGTTTGAGGCCAAGGACTACAAAACCGCGATGACTGCGCTCAACGCCGCGCGTCAACTAAACAAAGAGCAATACTACAATCTCGCGACGCTTCGGCTGATCTTGTGCCAGTTTTACCTAAAAGATCGGCCTGCTTTGACGAAAGAAGTGAACAATTTTATCGCCAATAGTCCGAACGTGAATCCGCCACCAGAAGTTCTTGAATGGCTTGGGATCGAATATTACAACGAGAAAAATTACGAGACAGCTGAAAAATACCTGAGCGTTTTGGGAAAGATCGACAATCGTGGCGGTGTAAAGCCCGACTTTTGGTTTTACCTCGGCGATGCCGCGACGAAACTAAAAAAACTGCCTGAAGCCGAGGATGCATTTGGCAAATATTTGCAGACCGCCAAAGATCCAGCAGGAAAGGCGAAAGTGTTGCTTGCGCTCGGCGCGGTGAAAATCGGCGCGCACAAACCGGACGACGCGCAGAAGATTGCGGAGGAAATTATGTCGCTGCAACCAGAGGGTCGCGTGAATGCTGAGGCGCGGTTGCTGGCGGGTGACGTCCAATTGGAGCGCGGAAATTTCGATGATGCAGGCAAGGCTTTCATGAGTGTCGCTTTGCTTTACGATGATGCGGCCATCACTCCTCGCGCGTTGAACAAGGCAGCCTCAGCGTATCAGCGCGCTGGTAAAACGGACGAAGCAGACCGGCTGGCTCGGGAACTACGGGAAAGATACCCGAATTACGCAGGCGGTTAGATCGGCATCTTGCGGGCGCAACAAGCGCTAGGCCTCAACGTCTAAGCTCTCAAGAAACGACAAACAAGGTTGTCAGCGCCTGCATAATTTGATTGCATCGATAGATGGCCAAGTTTCGCCCGTTGCTCGCGGAATTCATTGGAACTTTCGCGCTTATATTTGTCGGCATCGGCGCAATCAAAACCGCCGGACACGATATCGTCGCGGTCGCCCTTGCTCACGGTCTCACGATCGCCGCCTTTGTCTCTGCTACCCTGCATATTTCCGGTGGGCAATTAAATCCGGCTGTGACCTTCGGCTTGGTCTGTGGCGGCCATATGACATGGTCTGAGGCCCTTCGTTACTGGATCGCACAATTGCTCGGCGGAATCGCGGCTGCTTTTATTTGCCTCGGTTTATTCGGGCGCGATGTCGTCATTACTGGAACTCCACAGCTTGCCATCAATCTGACAGCTGGGCAGGGAATTTTGGTGGAAGGAATTCTGACCTTCTTTCTCGTCTTCGTGGTTCATGGCACCGCCGTGGATCCGCGCGGACGCGGTCTGGCCGGTTTCGCCATTGGAGGGACCATCACACTCGATATTTTGTTCGGAGGCCCTCTTACCGGCGCGGCAATGAATCCCGCCCGAGTATTTGGTCCCGCGGTGGCAGCAAATTTTTGGCATGACCACTACGTTTACTGGGTTGGACCATTCGTCGGTGGAGCGCTTGGCGGTTTTGTTTATCGTGTCTTCATCGAACGCAAATCTGCTACGCGCGTTGAGACGATAACCGTCGAATAGTTAAAGCGCGGTCGCAAGTGTCTCGATCGGAAGCAGTGCGAGGAATTTCTTTGCGTTCTCGATTTGCAGGACCGGCCGCGCTAATTGCGCGACGAGAAAACTGACATCCGGCGTGAGTGCAATCCCGGCTTGCGCGATAATTTCACATTGACTGAGCTGTTCGATCGCGCGCGAAAGCTTCGGCGTCAGCTTTCGATTATCGGTAAATTGGATCGTGCAAACACCAGGCGCGGTCGCTTCCACATACGGAGAAAGCGTGAAGGCATAATGAAGCAAAATTTGGTCGATCAATTTTTCTTGCGATCGAGCGCGTGTTTTCACGATGAGACTTGGACATCGCGCCAACCCCTGGCTCGGGGTCATGCCTTTGCGTACGCCGGCGTTTTCCGCAGCCTCGTTAAGTTGAATGATCCCCGCTTTTGCTTGGTTGTCATCAAGCAGGGCGAACGGTTTCGAGCGCAACTCCGGTTGA
>QHMQ01000035.1 GCA_003217835.1 Verrucomicrobiota bacterium | reverse complement strand
TTTCTCAACGTCGCCGGCCGCGAACCAGAAGGGACTATCGCACCGAGCGATTACGAAAAAGTGCGCGATGAACTGATTGCCGGGTTAACGACCATTCCGGACGAGAAGGGGAAGGAAATTGGCACGCGAGTTTTCCGGCCACAGGAACTGTACAAAGAAGTTCGCGGAGTGGCGCCGGATCTGATCGTCTATTTCGGCGGTCTTTACTGGCGCTCGGTTGGCACCGTCGGCGGCGGAAAAATACACACTTTCGAAAACGACACTGGACCGGATGGGGCAAACCACGCCGAGAACGGAATTTTCCTTTTTCGGCCAGCGGGAGGTGGGATTTCAGGTGGACGGCGAATCGAAGGGCTGCGGATCACTGACATTGCGCCAACGATCTTGCAATTATTCGGCTTACCGGTTCCGCAAGATATGGAGGGCACGGCGCTGACCTCGTCTTTTACGACACCCCCCAAGCGCTAAAATTTATCAGCGACCGATGGTGATTTGCTTGCTTCTTTTGCAGAATTTTGATAGAAACCATGAAGATTAGCAATCTTTGATCACTGCGGAAACGACTTTGAACCCGCATCATCACCGCGAAGTGAAGAAACGCCCCAAGGCAGTAATCATAGGATTAGATGCGGCAACGTGGACACTCATCCGTCCCTGGATGGCCGAAGGTGGCATGCCGAACCTAGCGAAGCTGGTGAATACTGGTGTGTCCGGCAGACTGGAGTCAATCGTTCCGCCGATCACCCCACCGGCATGGACTTCTTTCATGACCGGTAAAAATCCTGGCAAGCACGGCATCTTTCATTTTGTCGAAACCGAACCAGGCGGCTACGCGATGAATTATACCAATGCGACCTCGCGCCGCTCACCCACGGTCTGGAAGTTGCTCAATGCCGCTGGGTTTTCCGTGGGCACGATGAACATTCCGTTTACCTACCCGCCTGAGACCTTGGATGGCTTCCAGATTTCCGGGATGGATACACCGTCGGAAAATAGTCCGTTCATCCATCCCCTGTCGCTGCGGAAGGATCTCGAAGATCATGTTGGAAAAATGAGCCTAGATATCCGCTACCTCGGGGCCATGTCTACAGAGGAGCGGCGCGCTCGAGTGCTAGCCGAATTGGAAAAGCTCGACCGGCAGTGGACGGCAGTCGCCGAGTACCTCCTGGAAACGCATCCGCAAGACGTAATGATGTTTGTCTTCATGTCGATAGACACTGTCCAGCACTACTTCTGGTCGTACATGGATCGTAGCCATTTCCTGCATGACTCGAAGGGCGAGCCCCGCTTTGGAAATGCGGTGCGACGGGTCTATGAACGACTTGATGCCGTGACCGGTCGGATAATCGAGAAGCTCTCGGCTGACACCACGGTCTTCGTCGTCTCCGACCACGGTGGCGGCCCGGTGTCCGACCGCACGCTATTCCTAAACCGTTACCTGGCCCAACTCGGCCTGCTACATTATCACGAGAAAGGTAACGCCGTCGCGCGCAGCGTCGCCAAGAAAGCCCTCCGAGGTGGATTTTCGCTCCTGCGCAAATCGCTCGGATCGCGTCAGAAAAGGTTCCTTGCCGAGATCTTTCCCATCCTCAGAAAGAAAGCGGAACTGTCCTACACGTCGTTTGCAAATATCGATTGGAGTCGTACCAAAGCATATTGTAGCGAAGTGCTCGCCTCGCCACCGAGTATCTGGGTCAACCTAAAAGGGGTAAAACCCGCCGGAATCGTGGAACCAGCGGAGTATAAAGCACTGACTGACTTTATCATTGAGAAATTGGGTGAGCTCAAAGATCCGCGCACTGGCAAGCCGGTAATCGCCCGCGTGTATCGGCGCGACGAGATCTTCCATGGCCCATTTTCCTGCGAAGGTGCCGACCTCGTGCTCGACTGGTGGAGCGAAGACAGCTTGTTCTCTACCAAGCCGAGCTTTCACGAGGACAGGGACAAACCGCCCGTCATCATTCGCGAGCATCGTCCGTCTGAAAACTCCGAATGGGGCGGTACGCACCGGCTTAACGGAATCCTAATCGGCCGCGGACCGGTGTTGAAAACTGCCGCGGAGATCGAAAACGCACAGCTCATCGACCTCGCTCCAACGCTTCTCCACTTGCTCGGTGTGCCTGTGCCGGAGGACATGGACGGCAAAGTTCTGACAAGCGCTTTCCGATCGGACTTCCTTACCGCGCATCCAGTCCAAGCCGGCACTGCTTCCGGCACCTCCGGTACAGATCTCCCAAGCGGCTACACCGACGAGGAGTCAGCCAAAGTTGAGGAGCGCCTTCAGGCCCTCGGCTATCTCGAATAGCTCCTGTGCTAAGGAATTGATCAATATGATTCGTGCCGATCTTAAATGCAAAATGCGCGGATACGGCACCCGGCCACAGGACAAGACCTGTTTCCGTAAGCGTATCACGCCCTTGCTCGAATTGGGAACGTTTGCAGTGATCGTGCATCGCTTCGGCCGCTGGGCTTACAGTGTGAAAGTCCCTGTGTTCCGTCAGTTGATGATCTTCATTTATCTGGTCGTCAACACGGTTTGTCTAGCCATTACCGGCATTCATGTACACCGCGAAAGCGACATCGGACCGGATTTGGTTATCCGTAATTGCAATGCCAACTTTCTTCTCGCCACCCGAATCAGCCACAGTTGCAGCGTCAACCAAGGCGTCAGCGTCGCGAGCGTTCGGGGCAGGGGCTGGCCCACCCTCGGCAATAATGTTTGTTTCGGCGCCGATTGTAAACTGTTGGGTGGAGTGACCGTCGGTGATAACGTCGTGGCGAGCGCAAATTCCTTGATGGTTTCGGATCTACCCAGCAACGGCACGGTGATGGACGTGCTGGCCCGCATCAACTCGCGCCAAACCGTTAAGCCCTTATCTTGAATTTCCTGTTGTGACAACATGAGGAAGCCTGCGCCATATACACGGAACGGAGCGGAACGCTACTCGGTCGCCATGGTAGCCGCGTGTCCATTCCCTGCCAACCACGGGTCGGCGGCAAGTATCCGAGAGATGTCCGATACCCTTTCGCAGATGGGACACGCCGTGCACATCGTGACCTACCCGACGGGCCAGGAAGATATCGTCGTTCACCACGCGAAAGTTCATAGGACGGGACCGTTTCGGCCCGAAACCAACGCCAAGATCGGGCCCTCGCCGGAGAAATTTCTGCGAGATTTAGCCCTTTTGCGATTGCTCCGCCGCGTGATCCAGCGCGAACGCATCGATATTATTCACGCGCACAATTATGAAGGCGCACTGATCGGCGTGATGGCGAAATGGATCACCGGCCGCCCACTGCTTTACAACGCCGTCAACCTCATGTCGGACGAGCTTGCGGGATACCGCTTTATTCGTCCGGCCTGGCTCGCCCACGCAATCGCGCGCGGACTGGATTGGTTCGTTCCAATTTTCCCGGATCATATTACTGCCGTCTCTCCCGAACTGAAGCAGTGGTTCGTCAAGCGCGGAACCGCCGAACGAAAAGTGGACATGGTCCCGGCGGGAATCGTGCCAGAAATGTTCGACAACGCAGATCCGGAAAAGTTCCGCCGCCGTCATCGAATCAATGGCCGTGCGATCGTGATGTATACTGGAGTGTTGAACGCGTTCCAGAGAATCGACTATCTGCTTCGCGCCTTCGCGGTGGTTTCAAGGCAACAGCCCGATGCTCTGCTGATGATGGTAAGTCCCCTGGTCTCCGAATCCCATCGAACAGAACACAAAAAGCTAGCCGATCAGCTCGGTATCTCTGATGCCATCATGTGGATCGCACCCCATTCGCTTGACGATTTGCCGAGTTATCTCG
>QHMQ01000034.1 GCA_003217835.1 Verrucomicrobiota bacterium | reverse complement strand
TATCTGTTGCATTGGCCTAGCAACACGCCGCTCGCGGAAACCGTGGAAGCATTCGAGCGACTTCGGTCCGCTGGAAAAATTCGGCGCTGGGGCGTTTCAAACTTCGATGTCGAAGACATGAAAGAATTGCTCGCGATCGGAAACGGTTCCGCCTGCTCAGCCAATCAAGTTCTCTATCACGTCGGCGAGCGCGCTATTGAATCTGACCTGCTGCTCTGGAGCCAAAAGCATAAGATTCCGATCATGGCTTATTCGCCCGTCGGCCGTGGTAGAAGGCTGCTTAACAACGCGACGCTCAAGAAAATTGCGGAACGCCAGAACGCCACTCCGACGCAGATCGTGATCGCCTGGGTGCTGCGGCAGCCTGACGTCATCGCCATTCCGAAAGCCAGTAACAAGACCCACGTCCGCGACAACGCCCAATCGGTCGATATTCAGTTAACCGACCAAGACTTCGCGGACATCGACCGTGAATTCCCGCCACCCAAATCAAAGCAACCTTTGCCGATGCTGTGACTTATCACTTGCCGCACCGACTCGTCACGTCGAAGCCTTGCGCGTAGGAGGAAGCCTTGGCGAAGGTGGAAAGCAGCTGCTGCCCATGCTGTGACCCAAGCTTACGATGCGCATATGAGTCTCGCGGAAATGCTCGACCAAATCCCGAAGCTATCTTCCGCTGAAAACGTGAGGTAATCCCGCTTATCTCGTCGCCCGGCCGGTGATTTCCGGTGCGCGAAGCCAACATCACCTGCAGCAAGAATCCCTGCGCAGACTAGTCATCATCACCGTGACCATGCCCATGGCCATCATCATTCCCCCGCTCATCCTCATCAGCGTATTCATAACCATCGTCGTCGTGATGATGCTTTTTCCACTTCGCTTTCCACTTTCCGTGTTTGAATTTTTTGTGCGCCCATACTCCCCTTCCAGACGACCGAGGCATCGACTCCAAATACGCCACGTTCTCGGCAGGCAACCCGAGCGCGTCGAGCGTCCTCATGTCAAGCTGGCCGGTCGGCGAAATTCCCAGGCGATATTGGAACGTGCGCACCGCGAACGCTGTGCCGCCCCCATACCTGCCGTCAATCCAGCCTCGATAATATCCGCGACTCCTCAGCTGACGCTGCACTTCTGCGACCACGCGCACCCGCACATGCACCTCAGCCGGCCCTAATTCATAGGGCGTGCCAACGAAATCTCGGTCCACCTCGACCGGCCGTCCAGACTCGCTAAATGAACGCGGCGACGAATCCGACGCAGCGTGCGAGCCGTAATCACGACGGGAGCCGGTTGGCTGAGTGACACGAGAGGAAGGCGTGACCGGACGCGATGAGGCTGAATTCGAACTCACGTTAAGTGAGCGAAGTGTTTCCGAATTGATCTCGCCAGTGACTTGCAAGCCGTTGCGAATTTGGTAACGCCGAACCGCCGCGGTAGTCTCGGCGCTCTTTTCGCCAGTAACGTTGCCATAGTAAAAGCCTTGATCTGTAAGAGCTTGCTGCACGGATTGGATCGTCTGATCGGCACGCATTGAGCCGACAACGCATAGGGCGACGACAAGTTGCAGTATTGTTCGTTTCATGGCCGGAGGTTTGACCCAGCGGTTTCCCATTTGTAATTCGCACGCATATGTGTCAGCGCGTGCGTCATGTTAGATCCCTCAGCCGCCGGTTTTGGCTTGCGCGACGTAACTCCTGACCTTGTCGACATCGGCACCAACCACTGTGCCGATGAGACGGCCGCCGCGACTGTAAACGTTAACCTGCGGAATCGAGTGAATATTGTATTGCCTCACCACCGCTGTCTTCCAATCGACGATGTCGATCTTGCGCAGCACAATCTCCGGATCAGTTCTTGCCATCTGCTCCAAGCTTGGCGAGAGCTGCCTACACGGGCCGCACCAATCCGCATAAAAATCGACAACGGTCACGTTGCCGAGCGCGAGATGTCTGGCGATGTCCACCTGCGCGCCGTGAGAGATCACTTCGACTTGTTGGCCCCGACCAGCGACGACCGGAGCAACTGCCGGAAGCTTGTTTTGCTGATTTTTTGCTGGCGCTTGTCCGGTCCAATATCTGTTGTTTTCTTCAGCCAGTTTCCGTCGTAATTCCGCTTGCTGACTTTGAAACGCATCCTGACTGGCAGCTTGTTCGGCCGAGTATGCGGCGGCCTGCGCGGCATTGTAATGAAAACGTTCCTGAACCTCTTTCGGCAGTTCGGTGAAGTAGACTTTCGAGATTCCCGATTTGGTTATGAGCACAATGCCGTCAGGTTCGACTCGGCTTACCTTGACGTTTTTGTATTCTTTCCCGTCAATCGCTTTGAAGTCGTCGCCGAGGGCGACTGACGCGAAACATAGGATTAAAAAGGTGAGAATCTTCATCTTGCTTTGGCTGCGAGAAACTGCGCGCGCCAGCCTCCTGGTCGCGTGATTACGGCGACATTTCTGTCGGCTTATAGAGCGTGATACAAGACAAAAACGAAACAGCCGCTGCCTATGTTTAAAACGCTCGCCGTTCCAACAAGGCCTGAAGCTCAAAAATTAAGACTTAAGAATTTTCGCAGTTTGTGGCAGAACACCAAATCAATGGATGCGAAGACTTTCTTCCGTGAACTTAAGCGGCGCAATGTTTACAAAGTTGCGGCCGCTTACGCGGTGACCGCATGGCTGGCGGTCGAAGCAGTGTCGCTTTTGCTTTTCGGCCATGAAGAACGAACCTCGGCGGTGGCGGCGCTGGTCGTGATCCTGGCGGTTGGATTTGCCATCGCGCTGTATATTTCCTGGGCCTTTGAAGCGACGCCGCAGGGAATGAAACGGACCGCGAACGTTTCGGCCGACACGGTGCTCCCATCTTGGAGTCGCCGGAAATTTGCCATTTTCATTATTGCTGCCGCGCTGCTGGCGGCTAGTTTGCTGGCGTTCGATCTTGCCCGGAGCCGAACCAAACCGGCTCCCTCTCCCCCAACTGCTACGCCGGGATTCCCCTGATGCATCGATTTGCTTGTTGCGCCGCATCCTTCCGTAGAGACTGAAGCATTCGGGAAGGTCGATTGGATTTTTTGATTTTCGCTCCAAACGCGTAGATTCTTCGCGCTCAAGCCCCGAATGTCCGCCCAAACTAAATCAGATTTACGGCTCGAAATCGCGCATGTCCTCTTCATCGACATCGTCGGTTATTCAAAATTACTCATTAACGAGCAGCAGGAGTCCCTCCAGGAACTAAACCAGATCGTCCGCGGCACCGAAGCGTTTCGAGCTGCGGAAACAGCGGGACAGCTCACTCGAATTCCGACCGGCGACGGCATGGCTTTGGTCTTTTCGACGACGCCGGACGCTCCCGTGCAATGTGCCCTGGAGATCGGCAAGGCGTTGAAAAGTCGCCCCGATCTTCGCGTGCGAATGGGTATTCATAGCGGTCCCGTTAGCGCGGTCACCGATGTCAATGACCGCTCCAACATCGCCGGCGGCGGCATCAACATGGCGCAACGCGTCATGGATTGCGGCGACGCAGGTCACATCCTCTTATCGAAACGCGTGGCCGAAGATCTCGCCCAGTACCGGCAATGGCAGCGGCATCTGCACGATCTCGGCGAATGTCAGGTAAAGCACGATGTCACCGTTTCGGTCGTGAATCTTTACACCGAAGAAGCCGGAAACGCCGCGTTGCCGGAGAAGTTTGCCAGAGGTCCTGTAGCGGCCGACGTCTCGGCGGCGAGGCCAAAATTTCGTTCGAATATTCCGCTCTTGGCAATCATCGCTCTCTTGATTATCGGCGGAGCGATCTGGTTCTTTTCTCGTCAACCAGCGGTAAGATCGACAAATGCTACACCGACTACTCCCGCGTCGCCAAGCGCAGCCGCGCCGGCTGCTTCGGACAAAAGCATCG
>QHMQ01000051.1 GCA_003217835.1 Verrucomicrobiota bacterium | reverse complement strand
CAGCCGGGAACTCCTCTCTGGGCTGGGTCTTGATCAAATCTTCGATATTCAGGCCGATGGAACGACGGCGCCTGAATGCGAGGCGTTGTCGCGCCCTTCTAATCAGGGATCGGCAAACGGAAAAAAACAGGATCAAACTCGAACGATTCTCGAGGCGCACGAGGCTCTGTGCGAAGCGGCACCAGAAAATCTCTTTCGCTTCAAGGACGTTCTCGAATACCTAAAACAAGACCTTCATCAAGAGACGCCTTCGAAGTAAGCTGGCCCTGGCATGATGTGGCCGACTTTTCTCTTCGGACTGCTTCTCGTGTCCGTGGCCGGGTGGATTTTCACCGCCTACGCCCAGAGACGGCGGATTCGGATGTTGGAGCGCTCCCACGAGGAGATTCAGGTCGAAGAGACTCTTGTTTTCGATTTCCTCCACGGACTTGGAGAAGCTTTCAGCGACATCATTCGACCTAATGAGCTGCACCGGCTCATTGTCGAGGGTGCAACGCGTATTCTCGATGCACATGGCGGCGCGCTTTATGTGACCGATCGGACGGGCGGAAGGCTCACTCCGGCCTTTATCTCGAAAGGTTGTCCGCCGCTGGTAGATGTTCCACCAAATATTTTGCAACAAGCGGCCGCCACTCCGATCGCGCTCGAGAGTTATCTGCGGCTGCACTCGATTGTTCCGGGTGAAGGGATCATCGGTCGCGTCTGGCAGACAGGGCAGTCCGTCTGCTTCAATGAACTCTCCGAGGCGCCGGAATTGGCGAAACTGCGAGATAGTGCTTTTGGAACTGCGTCGGTCATGGCGGCATCGCTCTCCTACGGAAAACAAAATCTAGGGGTCCTCGCCGTCGCCAATGGCCCGATGGGCGCGCCGTTTACGCAAGGGGATTTCGTTGTTTTCAAATCGATTGCCGAGCAGTCCGCCTTTGCCCTCTACAACGCCATCATCTACTCGATGGCAAATGAAAAAAAGCGACTCGATCACGACCTCGAGATCGCGCGAGACATTCAGCGTATTTTGCTTCCGGCGGAAGCGCCGGCCATTAACGGATTTCAAATCAGCGGCATCAATGTGCCCGCCCGCCAGGTAAGCGGCGATTATTTTGATTACATTCGTGTCGATGAAGAGCGGCTTGGTGTTGTAATTGCCGACGTTTCCGGTAAAGGCGTTCCGGCATCGCTGATCATGGCGATTTGCCGTAGTGTCTTGCGTGCTGAGGCGGCGCGGAATCCTTCCCCAGCCGATGTTTTGCGAAAGGTAAACCGGCAGCTTTATCCGGACATCAAGGAAGACATGTTTATCAGCATGGCCTATCTCATCCTCGATCATGAGCGCGATGGCGTCACTCTCGCGCGTGGGGGACACGACGCGCCGTTGCTCTACAAACGACAGTTGCAACATGTTACGCCGGTAAAATCGCCTGGAATGGTCCTTGGAATTGACAGCGGAAATGTGTTTGATAGACTTACTGTTGATTTCGCCGTGCCGCTCGAGCGCGATGATTGCCTCGTCCTCTACACCGACGGCGTGACGGAAGCGCTAAACACGGAAGGAGACGAATTCGGTCTTGGGCGCACGATCGAATCGGTCCGCGCCAGCGCGACCGATGGCGCCCAAGCGATTGTAAAGCGAGTCATCGATGACGTGCATAATTTTATCGGTTCGACTCCGCAAAATGACGACATCACTTTGATTGCCATCCGCAAAATATGAAAAAGGTTCCCATGACTGAACATCGTCGAGAGTCGGAAGAAACGACATCGCTGGGATCGACATCGTCATCTGCGACAGCCGCGCAACGAAGCGAAGCAGCAGAGGATCCGATGACCGGTTTGCAAGCTGACCTTGACCGGTTCCGCGATCTGGCGCTTCGCAGCCAGGCCGACTTCGAGAATTACAAGAAGCGATGTGCGCGCGAAAAGGAAGACGCAGTCAAATACGCGAACAGCTCGTTGCTGGAACGGCTGGTGGCGATCGTCGATAACTTCGAACTCGGTCTGGAAGCCGCCCGGGACGAAAGCGAACAGTCTCCAATTTATTCAGGGATGACTCTGGTTCTGAAACAGCTCCGCGATTTCCTCGCTGAAAATGGATTGCAAGCAATCGAAGCCGAGGGAAAAAAATTCGATCCAAATCTCCACGAAGCGATTGCGCATGAACCGAGCAGGTTCTCGGAAGGAACCGTTGTCCGCCAGACCCGCCGCGGTTATCGATTCAAGGATCGCTTACTGCGGCCGTCGAGCGTTGTCGTTTCATCAGGCCCGGTCTCCTAAAGGCATCGGGTTGTCATTCCGGGCGATGTCGAGGAATCTCTCACTGTTATTGTCGATCTTCCCGATAACGAGCAAGAGCATGAAAGCGAGTAAGCGTAAGGATTCTCCGGAGATCTCTGGGCCACGCGTAATCTGCGGTTAAGAGAAAATGGCGACGACCAAACGCGATTATTACGAAGTTCTGGGCGTGGGACGCAACGCCTCTGAGGAGGAGATTAAGCGCGCGTACCGCAAGCTCGCCGTCAAGTTTCATCCAGATAAAAATCCCGACGACCCTCATGCCGAAGAAAGGTTCAAGGAGCTCGGCGAAGCATACGATGTCCTGATCGACCCCGATAAACACGCGGCCTACGATCGCTTCGGGCACGCGGCCTTTGCGCAAGGTGCCGGTTTCGGCGGTGGCGGTTTTCATGATCCGTTCGAGATTTTCCGTGAAGTCTTTGGCGGCGGCGGAATCGGCGGCGGAATTTTCGAAACGTTCTTCAGCAGCGGGGGGCGTGCCGAAGATCGACAACGTGGCTCCGATTTGCGTTACGACATGGAGATCAATCTCGAGGAGGCGGCGTTCGGCGTCGAAAAAGAGATTGAAATCGCGAAGCTCGACACCTGCGATAAATGTCGGGGTAGCGGTGCTGAGCCCGGTTCGCGCACGATTAGCTGCCCCACGTGTGGCGGCCGCGGTCAGGTCATCAGCTCGCGCGGCTTTTTTCAGGTTTCACAAACCTGTCCCCGCTGCCGTGGTGCCGGCCAGATAATCGAAAAACCGTGCCGGCAATGCCACGGGGAAGGACGCGTGGAAAAACTGAGCCGCATTAAATTAAAGATCCCGGCTGGAATCAGCGAGGGCGCACGGCTACGCTCCTCACATAACGGCGAGGCTGGTATTCGCGGCGCTCCGCAAGGTGATCTTTACGTTGTCGTTCACATCAGGGAACACAAGATCTTCGAGCGCGAAAACGACAACCTTTATTGCGAAGTTCCGATTCCCTTTTCGGTCGCGGCGTTGGGTGGGCAGGTCGACGTGCCGACGCTTGAAGGTAAAGCGCATCTAAAGATTCCTGCCGGCACCCAAAGCGGACAAATATTCAAGCTGCGCGGCAAAGGTATCATCCACCTGAACGGTGGGGATCGTGGCGATTTGCTCGTGCGGTTACTCGTGGAAGTGCCATCGCGCTTGAATGCGGAACAACGGCACAAGCTCGAGGAATTCGCCGCGCTTTGCGGTGAGGAAAACGCGCCCATGCGTAAAAGTTTCTTCGAACGCGCAAAAGAATTCTTCCAATAATAAACGGCGGAAGAAGACGAGTGGAACATCGCGCCCAACTATTCCATGCCTGACCCCTAGGTACCAAATATCTTAACGATGCCTAACGAGACCGTAAAGCTGATCGAATGCCCCCGCGATGCGTGGCAGGGTCTCAAAAAACTGATCCCGACGGAAGTGAAGGCACAGTATTTACGCGCGCTTATCGAGGCTGGATTCAAGCATATCGATGCTGTAAGCTTTGTCTCTCCGAAGGCCGTGCCACAGATGGCCGATAGCGAAAAGGTGCTGGGGCAACTCAATCTGGCCGACGATGTCGAAATCATTGGCATTGTGGTGAATGAGAAAGGTGCAGAGCGCGCCATCGCAACCGAGGCCGTGACAACGCTTGGTTATCCTTATTCAATTTCCGAGACGTTTCTGCGCAAAAACCAGAATCAGTCGCGCGCGGAGAGCTACAAAATTCTGAAGCGGATCAAAAAGAAAACCGACGAATCGGGACTTCACATGGTGGTCTACATCTCCATGGCCTTTGGGGTGGGATGAAGACGAGGTGCGCCAGGCGATGGAGAAAATAGCCGAGCTCAAGATCCGATCCGTCTCGCTCGCGGACACTGTTGGTCTCGCTACATCCATCCTGATCGGCCGGGTGGTTCGTTCAGTGACGGCCGACTTCGGCGGGTATGACATCGGCGTCCACATGCACGGCAAACGCAGCGATGCTTCAACCAAAGTACTTGCTGCTTACGACGCTGGTTGTCGCCGCATTGATTCGGCTATCGGTGGCGTCGGTGGGTGTCCGTTCGCACAGGATGCGCTGGTTGGGAATATTGCGACGGAGAGCGTGATACAGGCGCTCCAGGAACGTAACGTGGAACTGCCGGTAGGCACATCGCTGGAAAGTGTGCTGGCGATGAATGCGGACATCTCCTTTAATTACGAGAGCGAAGACTGACGCAATAAAGCCTCCGGCACACTGTTTCAAAATTCCTAGGGCATTGATGTCTTTTCTGAACCCTGAAATCTGAAACCCGTTGCCATGCACCGCTTCTATGTCTCGCCGGAGAATTGGAATCCTGACGCACTCGCGTTGAGCGGGTCAGAAGCGCACCATGCTCGCGATGTCCTGCGGACAAAGCGCGGCGAGAAGCTCGTCCTCATCAACGGACGCGGGCACGAAATCACTGCTGAGATTGTTGACTCCAGCGGCGATGCAATTCAATTGCGCAAATTGCACGAGGCGGAAACGCCGCCGCTGCGCTGCCGAATCATTCTTGGGCAAGCGATTCCGAAGGGAAAAAACATGGAGTTGATCGTGCAGAAGGCTGTCGAGATCGGGGCAGCCGAGATTTCGCCGATCATTTCCGATCGCACAATCGTACAGGTCGATCCTGAAAGCGCCGCGCAGAAACAGGCGAAATGGCAGCAGATTGCGATCGAGGCGGCCAAGCAATGCGGGCAGAATTGGCTGCCATGCGTTCACGCGCCGTGCAGGCTCGGCGACTTTTTTGCGGCCTCTGCGACATTCGATCTGCGCCTGATCGGCTCGCTTCAACCCGGTGCGCGACATTTGAAAAGAATCCTCGCTGATTACTCTAGCGAACATCGACACCTTCCCGAGAGCGTATTGATGCTTATCGGGCCGGAAGGCGATTTCACGCCCGCGGAGCTTGCGCTGGCCCGCCGCCATGAATGCCACCCCATCACCCTGGGACCGATTATTCTACGTGTGGAAACCGCCGCCATTTATTGCCTGAGCGTTCTTTCCTACGAATTGCTGATGTAGTGACGCTTCCGCGAAGCATTGCCTTAATCTCCGGTGGCTAACCTATTCGGCGGAATCATTCGGCGATCGCCACCTCGGTGGCAGGCATTTCGTTAAGAGCAGCGGCTGCCTCGGTCTTGTCCGGTGGCGCGGGTTTGATTGACACAATTGCAAATTGAGCGGCGCCGCGATCAGTGTTGAGGGAGATGACTTCGCCAAGCTTGTGCCCGAGCAACGCCTGGCCGATCGCTGTTTGGTACGAAATAATGTGCCGGTCGGGGTCGCCGTCCCACGCGCCTAGTATTGTGTAGGTTTCCTCTTCGCTCGCATCGGCGTCGCGCAAGGTGACGATTGTGCCGATCGAAACGAGAGATGTGTCCACCTTCTCAAAAGAGGTCCCTCGCGCGTTGTCCAGCATTTGTTCGAGTTCGGCTTTACGGCGCATCAATACGCTTTGCATTTGTTTCGCTGCTTTGAATTCAAAATTTTCGCTGAGATCGCCATAGGACCTTGCGATTGCGATTTCCTTGCGGTTCTCCGGAATTTTAGTTTTGACAAGCTCTTCGTATTCACCTTTGCGTTTTTCGAGGCTGCTCCACGAAACGATTAGAGGCGCAGTCTCTTCTTGTGTTTGTGCGCCTGCGATCATGCTTTCCAGCCCTGGATAAACTTTGACGATTCGCCCCAGAAGCGAGCGTTTCGTTAATTCGTCAAACAACGGGCTGAGTTGAAGCCGACGCACGGTATCGCGGGCGACTCCGATATCGCCATCTGCAAACATCTTTCCAACCAATTGTCGATCCTCAACAAGCGCGCGCTGCAACTTGCTGGCGCGACTGGGGGCATTGTGCTGTTCGCGTTCCAGTGCCGCCAAAATCGCGCCAAGTAATTCCGGCTTGATCAGGTCGCTCCAGCGCTCCCGTTCACTACATAACCAAACCAGCATCTCACTCGTGGCGGAATGTTCGCGAATACTGCGTTCGAGCATTGCTTTCACTTCCGCGTGTTGACCCGCGTCGCTAAACACCCGTGCTATTTGCGCGATCATGCGGCCATGACTTCCCTGCATCAATTGCAAAGCACGCTCTGTCCAGCGAGGCCCGAGCACGGCTGGCAGCGCTTGCAAAATCTTTTTCTCTTTTGCCGCCGGTAATTTCGGCAAGATCGACATCAAGCGCTTCTCTTCATCAAGGATCAATTTTGAAAGTGTTAAACCGATGTGCGTTGTGTGGAGCAGGGGAACGCACTCGAGCAAATCGTCGCGCGCGATGATTAGCTCGAAGGCGAGCTCGGGATGCATTTTCTGGTTGCGCGCCGCCACGTTCTCGATCTGCGCGACAATCGGCTGCAGCTGTTTTTCGGAGCCTTTGAATTGCTGGTGAAATTTTATGATTTGCTCGAGCGCCGCGATTTGTTCTTTCGGCTGCCGCGCCTTGTTGAAAGAAGCAATTAGCTCGTCAGTGTGTGACACGCCCTCGCCGCGCAGTTGGATTGAGTCGGTCTTTTTCGCAGGAACCGAGAAAGCGCCGCTCGCTTTGAGCAATTTCTTCGTGGATTCCCACCAGCGTTTCCATTCCGCTTCGGTAAAGACGTCGCCAATTAGCCATTCGCTGATTTGTGCGACCGTCGCCTCTCCACTGAAACTCTCGACAATGTTGCGTACCACCGCCACGGGATCTTCCGTGGCGAGTTTTTTGATCGACATCAGGTCGTTTGCCTTGCGTACCAGGAAATGTTCGAGTGGAAGAGGCGTAAGATTTTCCGCCGCGTACTGGACTTGCATCGGATGCGATTTCTTGCCAGCAAAGTCGATCACGATCTGATTGAGGAGAAGGTTCCACTCGGTCACGCGACCGAATCCCCAGCTCTTGTGCAGACAAAACGTCCCCGGTTTTAATTTTTCCAGCTGCTTGGCGCCTTCTGCACTGAGCTTTCCCGATTCAACAAGTTTCTCCAGCTCCGGCTCCATGCGAATCGCACAAACTACGATGAAGAATTTGCTTGGCGAGAGAAAACTCTGATTGGAGGGCGTTTGCGATTGCGGTAAAGCGCCTGCCGTGAAACGGTAGCGCGCCGTGACAACCAGCATTTGGTTTTGGATCGCCTTTCACGTCGGTGTCTTCATCGCGTTGACTGTTGATCTTGTCAGCTTTAAGCGGCGCGAGCGCGAGCTGAGCATGCGCGCGGCCGCGCGGCGCAGCTTGATCTGGATCGTGCTTTCGCTGCTTTTCAATCTGCTCGTGTGGAAATTGCGTGGACCGGAGAAAGGGCTGGAATTTCTCACCGGTTACCTCATCGAGTACTCGCTGAGCGTCGATAACATTTTCATCTTTGTTTTGATCTTCGCCTATTTCCGCGTGCCACCGCGCGCGCAGCATCGCGTTCTGGTTTGGGGGATCCTGGGGGCGCTTGTCATGCGCGGCGTAATGATCTGGCTCGGAGTCACACTGGTTGCGCGCTTCCATTTCGTCCTTTATCTCTTCGGCATTTTTCTTCTCGTGACGGCCGTGCGGATGTTCTCCGGCAAGTATGGGCAGCGCGAGCTCGAGAACAGCTTGGTGATGCGCTTGGTCCGGCGCTTCATGCACGTGACCAATGAATTTCACGGAGAAGATTTCACCGCCAAGATCGACAATCGCTGGATGCTGACGCCGCTTGCGCTGGTTCTCATTGTTATTGACGTGATGGACTTGGTTTTCGCAGTCGATTCGATTCCCGCGGTCTTCGCGATCACCCGCGATGCGTTCATTGTCTACACGTCGAACATCTGCGCCATCCTCGGTTTGCGCTCGCTTTACTTTCTGCTCGCGAACCTGATGGACCGATTCATTTATCTGAAAACCGGTCTCGCGCTCGTGCTTACGTTTGTTGGAATCAAGATGATCGTCGCCGACTATTTTCCATTGCCCACAGGTCTGTCGCTCGCAATCATCGCCTTGATTCTCGCGCTTACCATCGCGATCTCCATGATCGTGACAAACAATCGTGCTGCGGGGGAAAATCGAAAATAAAGTGTTGCTTT
>QHMQ01000050.1 GCA_003217835.1 Verrucomicrobiota bacterium | reverse complement strand
CGACAAGGTGTTCAACAACGCGGTGGTCGACTCCTTCATAATGGCCGCAGATGACAATCAAGTGTTCGCGCGTCGAAAGTTCTGCGGCGAGCGATTGTGTCAGCGATTTTCCCTGCGGCGTCATCAAGACGATGGTACTCTTTTGCGCTCGCAACGATTCAACCGCGGCAAAAATCGGCTCCGGCTTCATCACCATTCCCTGTCCGCCGCCAAATGGAGCATCGTCGACAATGTGATGTTTGTCCGCCGTCCAGTCGCGCAGGTTATGAATGCGAAGATCGACAATTCCATTTTCCCGGGCGCGCTTCACGATGCTTTCGCTCAGCGGAGCGCGACAGATTTCAGGAAAAAGGGTCAGGATATCGACCTTCATCGCGGGAATAGGGCTGTTAGCCTGTAACGTCTGCTGAAGTCTGATACAGGCAAAATGCCTGTCTTACTCTACGATTTCGAGCGTGGCCCGCTGACCATGCCGCGCAGCCGAGCTGGCGAGCAACGCGCGAATCGCGTGAATGGTTTGGCCGTTGCGGCCAATCACGCGGCCGACGTCGCTTTGTCGAAGTTGCAATCTAAAGATCGTCGTTTTGCCGCTGGGAATTTCCGAGAGCATCATCTCATCGGGGTATTCCACCAATTGTCGAATGACGAACTCGAGAAATTCTTTCACGTCGCTTCAGGCGTGGCTGCCGCTGTATCGGGAGGAGCGACGGGAGCGGGCTCTGGTTCCGCAGGTGTCGGCGCCGCCGCGGCCGGTGCAGGCGCGGCTTGTTTCTTATTTTTCTTGATCAAGCTTCGCACCGTGTCCGACGGCTGAGCGCCGCGACCGATCCAATATTCCGCACGATCCACTTTCAACGTACTGTTGTGACCTGGTTTCTTGGGATCATAAGTGCCAATGATCTCGATGAATCTGCCCTCGCGCGGGCTGCGACTGTCGGCCACCACCACCTTGTAATACGGGCGATTCTTCGCTCCTTCTCTGCGTAATCTGATTGAAACTGCCATGTTAAGTTTTCATTCGCGCCATCTGCGCCATCATTTTTTTCATTTTGCCCGCGCTCTTCATCATCTTCCGCATCTGACCGAAGCGCCGCAGCAATTCGTTCACCTCTGTTACCGTGCTGCCGCTACCACGTGCGATGCGCTGACGCCGCCGCGCATTTAGAATATCGGGACGCGTCCGCTCTTCGCTCGTCATCGAAAGCACAATCGCCTCCGTGCGCTTGAGCTGCTTCTCGTCAACTGAGAGGCCCTGCACGTTACTCATACCGGGCAGCATGCCAAGAATATTCTCCAGCGGCCCCATTTTGCGCATCATTTTAAACTGCGCCAGGAAATCATTAAAATCGAACGAAGCTGTGCGCAGCTTGCGCTCCATTCGGGCGGCTTCCTCTTCATCGACCGCTTCGGCCGCTTTTTCGACCAGACCAACCACGTCGCCCATTCCCAGAATCCGGCCGGCGAGCCGCTCAGGAATGAAGACCTCAAATTGATCGAGCTTCTCGCCGGTGCCGGCGAATTTGATTGGCCGACGCGTCACTTCGCGCATCGATAATGCCGCACCGCCGCGTGCGTCGCCATCGAGCTTTGTCAAAATGATTCCGGTGAGGTCTAGAGCGTCGTTGAAATGAGTTGCAACGCTGACTGCTTGCTGGCCGGTTGCCGCATCGACAACGAGCAAAGTTTCCTGCGGTTGCAGAAAATCTTTGAGCGCTTTCAATTCCTGAATCAGCGCTTCATCGATTTCCTGCCGACCAGCGGTATCGAAGATCTCGACCTGAGCTGTCTGTCGATCTTGCCATCCGAGAGCAGCGGCAGCCGCGCGCTGGACGTTCTTCTCGTTCGGATCGGGAGTAAACACCGGGACGTCGATTTGTTTTCCGAGCGTCGCCAGCTGCTCAATCGCCGCCGGGCGCTGCAAATCGCAAGCGACCAAAACCGGATTACGGCCTTGTTTCTTCAAAATGTGCGCCAGCTTAGCGGACGAAGTGGTTTTGCCAGAACCGTTGAGTCCTACAATCAAAATCCGGCCCGGGTTGTCGAGATTGAGTGGCGCAGCGTCGCTTCCGAGCAAAGCGGTCAGCTCATCATGGAAAATTTTTACGATTTGCTGCCCCGGGGTGATGCTGCGAACGACCGCTTCCCCGAGCGCTTTTTCCCTCACGCGGCCAATGAATTTCTTTGCGACTTGAAAATCGACATCAGCCTCCAGTAAAGCCAAGCGAACGTGGCGCAGCGCGGCGTCGATGTTCGTTTCGCTGATCGTGCCGTGGCCACGCAGTTCTTTGAAAATGTCCTGAAGCTTATCGCCGAGTTGTGAAAACATAATGGTAGAAAAACACGCTGCGTTTGACGAAAAGGTGGATCGGCCGCTCCGCGGGCGATGCTAAAATAATCGAGCTTCGCCGCTACGCGCACCATGCGCGGAGCGCTCGATCCACCTCACTTCTTCGGAGTTGGCGTTGCTCTTGCCGCCGCAGACACCGGTGCAGCCACGGCCGCCGCGTCGATCCCGAAAGTCCAGTGCGCCTCGACTTTTTTGCCTTCCGATTTTGCGCTGACAATCACCGTGCAAGAGTTTCCGCGCAATTTTTGCGTCACTTGATATGAAACGGTGCCGGTTTTCGGATCGTAACTAACGGGAACGGCGCCGAGTCCGCTGACGCGCATTTGCACGCTGCCGGGCTCGATTCCGCCGACGCGGCCGAGGTTCGCTTTGATGAGCGGGAGCGCCGTCCGGACGGTGCTGCCATCCGCCGGTTGGGTCGAAAGATCAGCCGCGCCGACTTCAGCAACCGCGGCTGCCCCACCACTGGATGTGCCGATCATCTTGACCGCGTCAACGAATACTTTCGGCTTGTTCGCTTCAATTGCATAGCGACCAAGCGAATCGAGCGGAGACGTAAAGGTGATCGGCTGACCGTAAACGGTAAACATCGCTTCGTAACCGGCATTTCGCGCAAGTTCTTTGACGTGCTCGTTATAATTGCCGAAGGGAACGGCGAAACAATTCACTTTGATCCCGAGCCGCTGCTCGAGCAGTTCCTTGCTGCCGACAACTTCGTTATGGACCCATTGCTCGTACGCTGGTCCGGTCAATTTCGTTCTGGTCTTCTTCCCGCCGGGAGCAGCCAGCATTATATTATGCCCTTCGCGCAAGTCTTGGTGCGTCGCAGTATGCGCTTCGATATCGACTCCGTTGTCACGCATGTCGGCAAGCTGTTCCCACGTGATCGCCTCTCCGCCACCCAAGCTACCCCCCCGTACGCCTTCGGTATAAATGAACATCGTGAACGGGTAGCCAAATTTTTTCATGATCGGCCACCCGACCTCGTATTGAGATTTCCAGCCATCATCGAAACTAATAACCGCGCATCGCGGCGGTATATTTTTTTCGCCACGCCGCCACGCCAACAAATCTTGCATGCTGATTACGGTGATACCCGCATCCTTGAGTTGTTTCATCTGCGCCTCGAAATCGGCCGGTGTGATCTCGGTCCCCGGATAGCGAATTTTGTCGACCAAGCGATGATAACAAAAGATGAGCGTCTGTGCCGTTTGATCGACAACGGCTTTGGCGATTTTCGGGGACGACGCCGCACCCGCCACACCTGGTCCCGGGCTGCCGCCGGCGGTCTCGCCGGCCGATGCTGGCGACGAACTCACCGGCTCGGAACTCGTGGTCGGACTTGGATGTTTCTGGCACATTGAAAAATTCAACGCCAGGAGCAAAGGTAGAATCGCTAATCGGATCGTCATAAATTGGTAAAGGCCTTTAAGTGCAGCGACATAAAAAACAAGTGCTTTTTGTATGTGATCGCCGGAAAATAAATCGGTGGCGGATTGAATCAAAACGCGACGTCTGAGTTTGCCAACCGAAAACTTTTGCTCGAGAAGAGCTTTTCGGTATTTGTTTCGGATGCCGCGCCTGATCAGCCGCACTCTTGCCATCGGTCTCCTGGCTCTGTTAGCTGCTTGCGCGACCGCGCCCAAAGTGGCGAAAAATACGAGCAAGACTTTTACGACGGTGGTGGTGGACGCAGGACACGGCGGCAAAGATAACGGCGCATATCGCCGTTACGGTCCGCCGGAGAAGGTGGTTGCTCTTGACGTGGCCCAACGTCTCGATCGCAATTTGCGCGAATCGGAATTAAAAACCGTGATGACGCGATCCACAGACGTTTTTATTCCGTTGGATCAACGCGTTGCCATCGAGAATTCGCAGAAAAATGCCATTTTTGTCAGCATTCATTTCAACGATTCACGCCGGCGCGGCGTTCACGGCTTCGAAACTTACTATCATTCGGGCGATTCATCCGAGCTGGCGAATCGGATCCAATCGAAGCTGATGACGATCCCGCACTCGATGAATCGGGGCGTGCACACAGCGAATTTCCGCGTCCTGCGCCTCGCTTACTATCCGGCCGTTCTGGTGGAGTGCGGATTTTTGAGCAATCGATCCGAGGGCAACCAGGCGCGCGACGCCGAATATCGCGAACTGCTGTCGGAGAGAATCGCAGAAGCAATTGTCGAACAACGCTACGGGCCCGGTGTGTATCACGCCTCTCCCCAAGTAGCCGCCGCGCAGCCGCAACCGGCGAGCACCGGCCAAGGACCGGCGCCGGCCGCTCCCCATCATTAGAATTCTTTGCCGCGCTCTTCACGCCCGATCGCGGCCAGCACGATCAGCGCCACAAAAATGATGAGCGCAAAAAAAGCCAGCGCTTTCGCATAATCCGGATGCCCGCTCGCGTCACGAAAATGGTCGGCCAGTCGTGCCTCCACCACGGCTGTATTCGCGGCAAGTAAATTACCGAGCTGATAAGCAAACCCCGGGAAAGTTCCCCGCAGCTCGCCCGGTGAAAGCTCATTCAAATGCACCGGCACAATCCCCCAAGCGCCTTGCACCATGAATTGCATGGCAAATCCGCCGATCACCAACAGGGAAAAACTGGGCGAAAAGACCCAGGCAGGGATCAGGATGATTCCGAAAACCGCTGCCAAAATGATCGCGCGACGCCGGCCCCATTTTTGCGAGAGATGACCGACAAGCGTTCCGCCGCAGATCGCGCCAAAGGCATAAATGATCCCGGTCGCTGCCTTTTGTGTAACGCCGTAGTGCCGTTGTTCGCCGAGGAAAGTTTGATACATGTCCTGGGTCCCGTGTGACATGGCGTTGAACGCTGTCATCAAGAGGATCACGTAAAGAAAAAGAGCCCAGTGCCGCCTCACGACGGTCAGCACGTTTTTCCAAAAATCAGCCGGCGCGGTGCGCCGACGAAGCCATGCTGGTGATTCCGGCACACGTGCACGGATGAAAATGACAAGGAATGCCGGCACTACACCCGCCACGAACAGGCCGCGCCAGCCGAAGAACGGAAACACCGCCCAGTAAACGACTGCTGCCAACAGATAACCAAAGGCATAGCCCTGCTGCAAAATCCCCGAGAACAACCCGCGCGCTGCCGTCGGTAAAGTTTCCATCGCCAGGGATGCGCCCAGGCCCCATTCTCCGCCCATGCCGATCCCGTAAAGCGCGCGAAAAATCAGCAGCCAGGTGTAATTCGGCGAAAATGCCGTGAGCAATTCCATGGCCGAGTAAAAAATGATGTCGATCATGAGCGGGATCCGCCGTCCGAATCGATCGCCCAGCAGCCCGAAAATGAATGCCCCAACCGGGCGCATCGCCAGAGTCAAGGTAATGGCGTAACTGAGCTTGGCGATGCTCGTGCCGAAATCGTGCGCCATCGCCGCGATCACAAACGTGAGGAGAAAAAAATCGAAGGCGTCCAACGCCCATCCCAGAAAGCAAGCGACAAACGTATTGCGTTGATCCCGGTTGAGCAATTTGAAGAGCCGGATCGCTTCCACGCCTCTGATTTAGTTGTCGATCAAATAATTGCAAAGCGCGGAATGCGCAGATTATCAAAGTGTCCTCAGCTAAAGGGGAACGAGCGAATCAACCGTCCACTTTCGAACGTGTCTCTGACCGGGTTAGGTGATAATGTAAGCGATGCGTTATCTTGTGAAAGCTGCTGTGAGATCCGGCAGAGAACGCGCTCTCGTACAGGCGATTGATGAGCGCGCACTTGGCCGCGGTTCAATCGCCGGCGACGAGTACCTGCACAACATGGAGCAGGCGCGGGTGGACAATTTCAGAGTTGCGACCTGGGTCGAGACTTGCTTTTGCGATCCGCCGCTCGCGGAAGAGCGTCCGTACTGGGAAGAGTATTTCGAACTGATGAGCGTGAAAGAGGCGCACTCCCGCCGCAATTGCCGTCACGAGAATGGGGCAGAACCGTGGGCCTGCTGCGACTGTGATTGCACGAAAGACCTCGAGGAAAAACTGCGAACTCAAGGCACGTCATTCCTCGACACGTTGCGGTCACCGAACGATTTCTAGATCGCCTCTACAACTTCGTTTCCGCCGCGCTATCGGAGGCAATTCGTCATTCATCATTCGGGCTTCGTCATTGGTCGCGTCTTGTTTCATTCCGAATAGGAGTAAGAGACGGAGCATGAGCAAGAGGTTGGCCTCAAAACACATCTACGCATCATGATGCGTCAATTTGTTTCTTGATCACCGACGCAAACGCCGTTTAGTTCCCGACACTAATGGCGACCGATCTTCATCCTCTGGACGCGCTCATGCGCCAACGCATCGTCGTGCTTGACGGCGCCATGGGCACGATGATCCAGCGCTATAAATTATCGGAGCAAGATTATCGAGGAAAACGATTTCGCGATTGGAAAGGCAAGGATCTCAAAGGCAGCCTCGAGCTTCTTCTTCTGACGAAGCCGCAGATCGTTGAGGAAATCCACGCGCGGTACCTCGAAGCCGGCGCCGATATCATTGAGACCAACACATTCAGCGCCACGACGATCGGGTTGCACGATTTCCTCTTTGCCGGAGAACCGCCTGCCGGCCGCAAGAACCAGGATTTCTTCCAGCGCGTGGTGGACGATGTCGATCTCCGCGCGCTCGTGCACGAGATGAACCTGGCGGCGGCTAAAATGGCGCGGGGCGCAGCGGATCGTGTTGCCGATCAAACCGGAACTCGCCGGTTTGTTGCTGGATCGATGGGACCCCTTCCCGTGGCGGCGTCGATGTCGCCAGATGTAAACGATCCCGCATTCCGCGCCGTGTCGTTCGATCAACTCAAACAGACTTATTTCGATCAGGCCAAGGCCTTGCTCAAAGGAGACGTCGATCTTTTGCTGGTCGAAACCATCTTCGACACGCTCAACGCCAAAGCCGCGCTCTTTGCCATCGCGGAGGTCTTTGAACAAATCGGAAAGAAAGTTCCACTGATGATTTCCGGGACAGTGACGGACC
>QHMQ01000049.1 GCA_003217835.1 Verrucomicrobiota bacterium | reverse complement strand
TTCTCATTTCGATCGCACACGCGCAGCCGCTCATCGTCGGACTGAATTGCGCGTTAGGCCCGGATGAGATGGAACCGTATGTCGAAGAGCTCGCACGCATTTCGCCGTACTTTATGAGCGCGTATCCGAACGCGGGTCTGCCCGATCCGTTATCCGAGACTGGTTTTCCCGAGACGCCGAAAACGTTTACGCCTAAAGTTGCCAAGTGGGCGGAGAACG
>QHMQ01000005.1 GCA_003217835.1 Verrucomicrobiota bacterium | reverse complement strand
CGGTGTCGACGCATTTTTTGGATTTGGTTCGGGCCAAGATGCTAAGGACAGTACGCGCGAAATTTCCCAAGCCGTTCAGGGCGGCCTCGGTATGCCCGATCGCGATTATTACACGAAGACAGATGACGCTTCGAAAAAGTTACGCGACCAATACCTCGATCATGTTTCCAAAATGCTGACGCTGCTCGGCCAGCCCAAGGACAAAGCTGCCGATGACGCGAAAAAGATCATGGCGCTCGAAACCTCGCTCGCCCAAGCCTCGCGCACCCGGGTCGAACTCCGCGATCCCCAAAAAAACTACAACAAGATGACCCAGAAGGATTTCCAGGCGCTGACGCCCGACTGGAATTGGGCGGATTATTTCAAAGGCATCAATCTGGTTGAGCCGGGCGACATCAACGTGCAACAACCGGAATTCTTCAAAGCGGCCAACGCCGCTTTCACGGC
>QHMQ01000004.1 GCA_003217835.1 Verrucomicrobiota bacterium | reverse complement strand
CAAATGGCGCGATTATTCACTGCTCAAGATCGACCGGGGACCCTACGTTCTCAATGCGATCCGGGCCGAGAACTTTGAAGTTAATCGCCAACTCAAGAAAATCGGCAAGCCAGTGGATCGCACCGAATGGGGCATGACACCGCCGACGGTAAATGCCTATTACAACCCGAACATGAATGAGATTGTTTTCCCGGCTGGAATTTTGCAGCCGCCTTTCTTCTACGCCAATGCCGACGACGCAATCAATTACGGCGGCATCGTCGCGGTGATCGGACATGAAATGACCCATGGCTTCGATGATCAAGGCCGGCAATTCGACGCCGTCGGGAATCTTCGCGACTGGTGGTCTCCCGAATCGGCAGCAAAATTCAAAGAGCGTTCAAAAGCCGTCGTGCAGCAGTATTCGGAATACGAGCCGCTGCCGGGCTTGCACGTCAATGGTGAACTAACTCAAGGCGAAAACATTGCGGACATTGGCGGAGTGAAGCTCGCATATGCCGCGCTGCAAAAAGCGCTCGCCGGAAAACCGCAAGAAAAAATCGATGGTCTCACGCCGGAGCAGCGTTTCTTTTTGTCCTTTGCCACTATTTGGAAATCCAAGCAGCGCGACGAAGACTTAAAGTTGCGGTTGAACACCGATCCACATTCGCCCGCGCGTTACCGGGTTGATGGACCACTCTCCGACATACCCGAATTTGCGAAGGCGTTTAATTTGCCAGACACCTGCCCGATGGTTCGTCCGCCGGACAAGCGGGTGAATATTTGGTGATCCGCTCCTAATATCGACTTCTTCGTTTGATAATTGTAGGGCGACCGCTCCCGGTTGCCGTTCCGAAGAGTTGGCAAGCAACCGCTTGCCCTACAACTAATTGCGGCATGCGCTGCTGAAGAAAATAAGGAAATAGCCGACGCATTGCGTCGCGCAAGCGATGTCGCCCTCAAAGCGCGCAAAGCTTCAGACCTCGATGCGACGTTGATTGAGCTACGTCACCTCGCCGACGCTCCTGAGCATTTGCGGTCGTTAGGGCCCGAACGAGAAAGCGGGCTCAAGCGCCTATATGACGCCACACGTTTTCTCCGGCAATGGCAGAATTATATCTGGGCGGTTGAAGGCGAAAAATTTGACAACGGGATCAGAATTCTGACTGATCTGGCGCAAATCGAGCAAAGTCCGCTCGATGTTCCGCGCTCCGAGATTCTGGCGCGGGCGCGTTCGCTGGAAGGGAAGGATAGAGCGCAGGTGGACAGCTACGCTGCGCCCATTCTGCAAAGTACTCATTCGCTCGACGATCTTCCCAGTGCGCTGGCGCAATTGAGATCGGGCACGCACCCGCCTTACCAATCGCAAGCCTTATCGAATCTGGTTAACGGGCTCGACGCTGTGTGTAAAGCGTATCTCGCATTCAAGGAGGGAGTGGCGACCACTCTGCCGCCGACATATTGGCAAACCGGCGACGCCAACTCGATCGTGACGCGTTTGCGCGCCGAACTTTTGTTGCTAGTCCTGCCACGAATTCTTGAAGTTGAACAGACCGACCCGCCAAAAAACGGCGAAACTGTCGAAGATTACCTCATGCGCATGCGCGCGGCCGCTATAGGGCGTCGCGATTTCGAATTGCTCAGTCGCACCATTTCGGCAGCGAGAGAGATCAGCTCCAGTATTGCTGGGCCGGGCCAGAGCTTGATAAGCCAGGATTACACCTCCTTCCTTTACTGGCGCGAAGGTCAAAATGCCGAGCGAGCGAAACGCTTTTTTGAAGCGGCGCTGGCGTATCGGCGCGCGTTGAGTTCAGCTACATCCGCCGTTCCAGTTGAGTTCATTGGACAACGATTGGACGCAATCGAAAAAGAACATCCCGATGAATTTAGGCAGGCCACTGACGTGATGCGCAGATACGATGGCCGAGACATTGCGCCGCGCGCATATGGAACGCCGAGCGGGTTGAGAATCCCGGGCGCCAGTCCGTCGCCGACGCCGCTACGAACCGCGCCACCTACGGCGTCGGTAACGCCATAACAACATCGACGTTCACTCATTCACAATCTTTCCGCCCCAGGAAAGGATCTTCGCTTTCGCGCCAGCGGCTTCGGCTTCTTTGATGTCGCCGTTGCGATTGTAAAATAGAGACAAACTCGTCCAACCGATCTGGTCGTTAGGCCGAAGCGCGACCGCTCTTTTTCCCGCTTCGATCGCTTCGGGAAAACGGCCGAGCTTCATCAGCGCCATTCCAAGCGCATGCCAACCGTCGAAAAATTCCGAATCAAGATCGACACAGCGCCGATATTTCTCGACCGCGCTGTCCAAATCGCCGACGGCCAGATCGCCGTTCGCGTCGTCAAAGATTTCATCAAGTGATTGGTCCATCGATTGCCACAAACTATTTGCCACCGATACGACGGCGACTACAGCGCCTACCCTTTCGCAAATTGGACGCCGGCCTCGCGTTGGCGGTCGCGCAGCCATTCGTAGAAAACGATTTGGCGTTTATTATTCAGCATACGGTTTTCAAAGGCGGCTTTCTTCGCGACATTATTTGCGTCCCTTGATGGCTCCCGTTTTTCCAAAATGGCGATCAATCCACTCTCTTCGGAGGGAAGGAAGTCGCTAATCTCGCCTGGGTTGAGGTATGCCACCGCGTCTTTGATTGCCATAAGCTCGGGCGGCTCCTTTTTTTCCTCCTTGCTTTGCGCTTCCGGCGTTTGATCGAGAAGCGAAAAGGGTGGGACTTTCTCCGCTTTTGCTCCCGTTTTGCGAATCGCGGCCTCGAGCGGCTGGCCCGACTTGGTTTCTTCGCGCAGTTGATGCACAAGCTCGGCGCCTTTTGTTGACATCAGCTCCCGAGTTCGAGAGCGCTTGATCGCGTCCACGATTTTCGGCTTCGCCTCTTCAACTGTGAGGGGACGCGCCTCGGCGATCCCGGCGAGATGCATGATATAAAATCCATCGGTCACCTGGATTGGATCGCTGTTCGGCTCTTGTGGGGATAACTTGAAAGCGGCCGCCCCCAATTGTGGATCGACATTCAGTTTTGGATCGAGAGTTGTCGCCCCGAATTCGCCCGTTAATTGCACCGGCAACTGGAACTTTCTGGCTGCATCCTTGAAATCTGCGTTTTTCTCCAGTAGCGCTTGGGTGAAATCATTCGCGCGGTCGGAGAGCTTCTGTAAAGCCTCGATCCGCTCTTTCCCGGTCAATTTCTTTTGCTCGTCACTCAAGGCAAGGCTGACAAATTCGACCTTCCGCTTTTCCTCGCTTTTGAGCTCGGCCTTGTGCGCTTCATAATACTTCTGCACATCGTCATCGGTAATCTTGATCTCTTTGTCGAAGTCAGCCGGACGCCACCGAATGAGGGTCACAGACAATGTGTCGTAAGCCCGTTCGTAATTTGCCTTGATCTCTGCTTCTGGGACCGAGACGCCAGCCGCCAAAAGCTGCTTGATTTGCTTCAACAAAAGCTCGTCGCGAACCAATTGCTCGAGGTGCTCCTCACCAAGACCATTCGGCGAAAGGCCATTCTGCACAAAATCAGTGAATTTCTTAAAGTCGAACCCGCCCTCGCCGCGAAATACCGGTAAATCCCGGACACGATCGGCGATTTCAGAAGGGCTTGGACGAATTCCGAGCCGGGCCGCCTCGTGACGCAAAATCAGCGAGTTTAAAATGAATTGAACGTAAACCTGGTTCTGGTTGTTTGCTCCCGCAGTCAAACTTTGGAGAAAATCGGACATGCCCAAGGCGCGCGCCAGATCGAACAACCGCGCATTTTGCTGGGCTTCTACCATCGAAATATTGCGATCGTAAACGCGAGCAAATCGATCGGAGCGCATTGCCCCGTAATCCGGTTTTTGCACGAAATAGAAGACGAACGGAATCGCCAGGATCGCGATCACGATCATGAGCCATTGACGATGCTTACGCAAAAGTGTCATCATAATTTGAGTACCCTTTCAGCCATTCGCGTTGGCCGCGCAGAATTTACGGCGCGTTCCGGCCACGCCAAATATTTTTCTCTAGCCGTCGCTCTCTGAGCAACGCGATGTGCGCTTGTAGAGGCGGCTGTCCTCAGCCGCAAATGCTCGATCGCGCGCTACTGCTGTAGGGGAAGCAGCCTGCTTCCCGTCTATTGGCGGGAGGCTAACAGCCTCCCCTACAGATAATGGAGCGTGCGATCCATTGCGTCAGCGGTCGTTTGAATAAACTCCCATACATTCCGCACGTGCTCCTCGGTCGTAAGGACATTTCCCAATCCGATTCGCATAACAGTGCGACCGTGTAATTTCGTTTTAGTGAGATAAGCAAGTCCGGAGGCATTGATGCGCTCGACAATCTTGCTGTTGATCATGTCGAGCTTTTCGTCGTCGTCGCCGGCCTTATAACGGAAACAAACGACGCCCATGACAATAGGCGCTGATAATTCGAAACGCTCGTCATCACGAACCCAGTCGGCCAAAAGTTTTGCCAGCCGCAAATGGTGCCGAATGCGCGCCGCCAGTCCTTCGCGACCGAATGCGCGCCAAACGACCCACGCCTTGAGGGCACGAAAACGACGGCCGAGTTGCACCCCGTAATCCATGTAATTGATTTCAGCGCCGACTGCGTCGCGGAGATGCAGGTATTCGGGCATGAGGGCAAAGAGCCGACGCAAACGCCCGATATCGCGCAGGTAGAGCGCACTGAAATCGAGTGGAACAAAAAGCATTTTGTGTGGATTAATCACGATGGAATCGGCTTCGCTCCAGCCTGCGGTCACCCATTTGCATTCCGGCAGAAGGACGAGTCCAGCGCCGTATGCGCCATCGATATGGAGCCACATTTTGTGTTCCCGGCATACCTGCACGATCTCGGGAATTGGATCGACACTCGCTGT